>CAISDR010000458.1 GCA_903884125.1 uncultured bacterium | reverse complement strand
TGATCGCCGCCGCGCTATGCTGACCGAATTGCAGCAAACTGCAGCAGATCGGGATGCCTGCCGCCGCCACCTCTTGCGCACCTCGATGATTGAAGGTCTTCGCAAGGCAGGGCAGACTTTCTGACGTTTTTAAACGGGCTAAATCCCAGACAGGCTATTCACTGACATCCACCCTTGCTGCGATCCCGACCCCCAAGGAAAAGGCACCGGAACTTCCCATGTCCATCTGCCTGGGATTTGGCGTGGGCACTGTGGGCGTTTCTATATTGCTTAACACGGTCACTATTTATTTCCCGGCCCTGATGGCAACCGTCCTGGGACAATCGACAGCTATTGCTGGTGCCCTGCTTACCGTTTCAAAACTTTATGACATCATCGCCGATCTGGTGATTGGCGCGCGTTCTGATGCCACGAAATCCCGCTGGGGTCGCCGTCGGCCGTTTCTTCTGGCAGGTGCCATTGTATCCGGCCTGACGTTTCCCGCGATTTTCGCGCCACCATCGCTGGATGGTACGGATCTGATGATCTATTACGCTGCGATCCTGATCCTTTATTCAACAGGCTATTCGCTGTTTAACGTGCCCTATCTGGCCATGCCGTCCGAAATGACCGACGATTATCACCAGCGCACCCGGCTATTGTCATTCCGCACGCTGTTTGTATCCATCGGGCAATTAACTGCCGGTGCCGGAACGGCCGCCCTGCTTTTGCATTTTGGTCGCGATCGCGACGGGTTTGCGGCAACGGGCCTTATCCTGACGGTCGTGATTGTCGCTACGATGCTGGCTTGTTTTCTGGCAACCGCAAAAGCGCGCATGGTGGAACGTCATGAAGGCACAAAACCGCCGATGCGCGACCAGATCAGAATGGTTTTTGAGAACAGGCCGATTGTAATCCTGCTCAGTGTCAAATTCCTGCACCTTCTGTCGCTGGCCAGCGTCTCAACCACCGGACTTCTGTTCCTGATCAATGTCACCAAGGATGGCTATGCCGGTCAGGAAGTGCTCTCGATTGCCAGCAATGTATCAATCGCAGTTTCCATGCCGATCTGGTCAGCGATCGCCCATCGTATTGGCAAGCACCGGTCATTCATGATTGCCACCTGTCTTTATATTCTGATGGCGCTGACCTGGTTACTTGCTGCCGAGGGCCTGCCATTGTGGACAATGGGATTGCGGGGCGTTGGCCTGGGCCTGTCATCTGGCGGTATGCTGCTGATGGGTGCGGCGATGTTGCCGGATACAATGGACTATGATCGCCGCCGCACAGGGCTGCGTCGCGAAGGCCTGTTTTCAAGCTTTTATGCCATCGTCGAAAAAGCTGCGTTCGCCATCGGTCCGGCCCTGATGGGCGCCTATCTGGCGGCCATGGGGTATATTCCGACCAAGGGTGGGCAGGTTGTAACCCAGCCCGATCTGGCGATCAGCGCCATGTATGTGGGCGTCGCCATTATTCCAACGGTGATGCTCGGCATATCCATTATCATTCTGATGTTCTATGATCTTGATGAAAAGCGCCTGGGCGATACGGGCAGCCAGGCATAAAGGAGGAATCCATGAATTTGGATCGCGGCACACCTCATGCAGTTCTTGCAATAGCCAATGCGCCGGAAAAGCGAACCCAGGATCGCATCATAACGCTCAAGCGCCATATCAAGAATCTTGGCGAGGGACTGGTCAAAAACTTTAACGAGGTAGCAACTCCGGCTTTTGAAAAGCGGAATGGGCGCGCGCCCGGCACCATCGCCGAAGTGGGAGTCGCGCTGGAGGACGAACCTGTCTACCACGCCTGGAGCGAGTTGCAGCAGACTGCCCAGGAAATGATGTGGCATTCGGTAGGTGACACCATTTTCCGCGAAGAAGCGCGCATTACTGATGCTGCCAATGACATGGCCCGTCGCAGACCTGCTGGCGGAACACTGGTTCTGGACGCCACGATCGAGCGTCCAGACGATGTGATGATTGTGGATATTCACGGGCAACCCGGAGGATATATGCGCTTTGAGAAACCGGACGATATTGTCGCCGGTGCATTTTACGAAAATGGCGGGAATGTTTATGTGTCCGGACTTGGCGTTGGCATCCGCGACACAAAAGCATCCGTTGTCATCGATCATCTGCAAAAGCGGTTGGACGGTAAGGCAGCACCCAGGCGCATTCTGGACCTGGGCTGTTCAGTCGGTGGCGCGACCCTGTCCTTTAAAATGCAGTTCCCGGATGCTGAAATTCATGCCGTTGATGTTGGGCCCGGCATGCTGCGTTATGGCCATGCACGCGCTGAATCCTTTGGATTACCCATACATTTCCGACAAATGAATGCAGTCAGTCTTGGCTATGATGATGGTGTGTTCGATCTGGTCGTTGCCCATAATCTGATGCACGAAGTGTCCACAAATAACCTTCGTCGCATTCTGGCCGAGGCTTACCGGGTGCTGGCCCCCGGCGGCGTGGCGATCTTTCAGGACGTGCCGATCCATTTCCAAGGCAAGCAACTGATTGATCAGTTCATGTCATCCTGGCAGACGATCCATAATAACGAACCGCATTGGGATGCTTTCGCAACATGTGATGTTCCAGCCTTGATGATTGAAGCCGGATTTCCGCCATCCTCGGTCACAGGCGGCAATCTTCCGCGCATCGGCGCACCCGGTGTGTGGTATGTGGCTTCCGCAATCAAACCACTTAGTGCTTAAGGTCAAATATGTCTGACGCCCTGACCCAGGACTATCATGCCGCCGGATTTCGCGGCTCGCTCAGCTTTGGCACAAAAGCTGCGTTTATCATTGTTGATGTGGTGGTGGCCTATCTTGACCCCGCCTGCCCGCTTTATGCTGGCGCGAATGCGCAGGCGGCCCTTGAATCCAACAAACGACTGCGTCAGGCAGCCGGTAAAAACAATGTCCCGGTTGTCTTTACCGGCGTGGAATTTGCGGCCGACGGCCGTGATGGTGGTGTGTTCTTCCGAAAAGTTCCGGCGCTGAAAGCATTCGTCAAGGGATCGCCCTTTGGACGCTTCCCGGAGGGGCTCCAGCCCGGTGAAAACGACATCGTGGTGATCAAGCGATACGCGTCTGCATTTTTTGGAACATCGCTGGCATCGACGCTCCATGCGATGGGCGTTGATAGTGTATTTATCACCGGCTATTCCACGTCCGGCTGCGTGCGCGCCACCGCTCTGGATGCCCTGCAATACGGGTTCATCCCATTTGTCGTGCGGGACGGCTGCGCAGATCGCGCACCCGGTCCACATGAATCAAACCTGTTTGATCTTCAGGCCAAATATGCCGAGGTGATCGACGAGGAAACGGCAATCAGTCTTATGGCAAAAAGCCGCTAGGGTCAGATGACCTTTGCAGCTTTCAGCCGTTCGATCAGTGCGTCGTCATAGCCCAGCAATTCGCGATAGACGTAATCGTTATGTGAGCCGGTGTCTGTGCCAAGCCAGCGGGCATTGCCCGGTGTCTCGGACAGTTTCGGAAACACGTTCTGCATCTTGAAATCGCCCAGAACGGGATGTTTCAGGGCAATGATTGCTTCACGCGCGGCATAATGGGGATCAACCAGCATGTCTGGCGCCCGGAAGATTTTCCCGCATGGCACGCCATGGGCTTCACATTTGGTTATCAGATCATCTGACTTGAAGGATTTGGTCCAGTCGTTGATCATCCCATCAAGCAGTTTCTGGTTTTCGCCGCGCGCCAGATGCGTTGCAAAGCGCGGATCTTTGGCAAGCCCCGGCTGTTCCATGGCTTCAGCCAGCCGTTCGAATACCGTGTTCTGATTGGCTGCAATGATCAGCAGGCCGTCTGCGGTTTCATAAACATTGGACGGCGCGACATTGGGCAAAAACGACCCGGTGCGTTCACGGATATGGCCGCCAAACTGATATTCCGGTACCAGACTTTCCATGATCGAAAAACAGGCTTCATAAATGGCGCTGTCCACGATCTGGCCACGGCCGGTTTTGTGCCGGTGTTCAAGTGCGGCAAGCGCACCGATTGCGGCATAAACGGCAGCCAGCGTATCGCCAAGCGACACACCGGCACGCGCAGGCACGCGGTCGGGTTCGCCGATGACATAACGCAGCCCGGCCATTGCTTCCCCGACAGAGGCGTAGCCTGCTTTACTGGCTGACGGCCCGGTCTGTCCATAGCCCGAGACGCGGATCATGATCAGGCCCGGATTTATTTCCTTGAGCACATCATACCCAAGACCCCATTTTTCCATGGTGCCCGGGCGGAAATTCTCCAGCAGAAAATCCGACTTGGCCACAAGTTCCTTTAATGCTGCAACGCCTTCGGGCTTGCGCAGGTCAAGAGTCGCGCATTTTTTATTGCGCGCCAGTATCGGGAACCAAAGTCCCTGACCCTCCGGTCGCACATGCCCCCAGTCACGCATGGGATCGGGCTGACCCGGCGGTTCGATCTTGATTACTTCGGCACCAAAATCACCCATGATCTGGCCGCAGAACGGTCCAGCCAGTAACACGCCCAATTCAATCAGCCGCAGCCCGGCCAGCGGCCCTGTGGCCGCCGGTGTCGACGTAACGTCCGTCATTTGTTGCTCCCTTGAAAACCTCGTCGCTATTCCGCAGCCGCGCGCCGGGCGCTGCCGCGCCAAACCGGCTGGCGCGGTGCAGGCAGGCCTGTTTCCGCCAGACAATTCTTGCGCAGGGTTTCGATATCCGGGCCGAAATTAAACAGGCTCAACGGTGCACGACCAGCGCCCATCGTCTTGCGCAGGGCCGCTGTTGCCGTTTCATCGACGACACCATTTGTATCGCAGACCACGCCGTATCGCCGCGCACCAGCAACCGTGACCAGCCCGCGACGCACCTCAAGGCCCACCACGTCCGGTGCACGCGCCAGCGGATCGCCCCAGCCGCCGCCACCCCAAGTGACGTAATGCAGCAGATCGCCTTTTGAAACTTCAACCCGGTCCACCTTGGAACCCAGCATCACACTGGTACCGTCAGTACGTTCAAGCTTCTTCCATGAACGCATTGCCGGTTCGCCACCATTGACACCCCATGGCGGCACGAACCAGCGATCATCATGGATGGAAATGCCGCCATCTTCCAGGAAGCAATAGGTCATGTGAATACCGTTGCCGCCGCGATGCAGACCGGCGCCACCGGAATCGGCAACACTTTCATATTTCTCGATACGCATCGGGAAATAGCGCTCCAGAAATTCGTTGGGTACGTTGGTAAAGCCCGGCCACAGGGAATGACCATCCGGTCCATCACCCATGGGCCGACCCGGAATCCCGCCAAATCCGATCTGGAAAAGCTGGAACCATTCACCATTGGGATGGAAGCCCGAGAACATCAGATGGGGCGACGACGAAAAGCCCGCAGCGTTCAGGAATTCCGGCGTCTTTTGACCCAGCAATGCACCCAGAACGTCAAAGATACGACCAAGTGCGTGAGTCCGGCAGGACAATGCC
>CAISDR010000457.1 GCA_903884125.1 uncultured bacterium | reverse complement strand
GCCCAGCAAAACCCAGTTCCCCGGTCATGCGCTGGCCAAGGCGGTGCAGGATATCTGGGATGGACAGTCGCACGGTGCACCACTCGATATCATCGGCGGGCCGATATATGTGGCCGGTAACGCCGCGTTCTATCTGGACCACCGCCCACATGTGCTGATTGATGGTGATCTGAAACAGTCGCCATGGATTGATGGCAATGCGATAGCGCCCAAAGGCATGATGTTGGTCTGGCTGGATGAAGGTCAGGGCTTGCCGGATTATCTAGCCAATTTTCCCGGTGTGGAAATTCTGGAAAGCCGCGATCTGCCCTTTGATGGCGCGCCGTCGCTAAAGCCCTTGCGGATCGGTTTTGCGATCGTGCACCCGGCGGTCATTTGAGATTCAGTTTTTGAAAAACGCATCAGCGGCAGCACGGGTTGACTGGCGCTTGGCAATTTCCGCCCGCGTGCGCGCGATTTCGGCTTCCAGCGCCGCGATCCTGATTTCCAGTTCCGCCACCCCCTGAAAGGACAGATCCTGACCCATGGTGATGGCGGGCTTTGGTCTGGGCAGTTCGGTGTCGTCAATGGCCATGGCAGATACCTGTTGTATTCGTCGCTTGCTTGCCAGTGTGGTGACACTTGGTTACAGGTTCAAGGCCAATCAGCCTCCAGAGGATTACCCCCAATGACCAGCCCCGATTTCCCAGCAGAAATGAATGTCGTCGGCATGACCGGCCCCGGCGGGCCAGAGGTATTGGTGGCGATGCGCGAAGCCGTGCCCGAACCCGCCGCTGGCGAAATTCTCGTCCGTGTCCATGCCGCCGGGGTCAACCGTCCGGATATTCTGCAACGTCAGGGCCTGTATCCCTCGCCCAGGGGCTGGCCCGCACGGCCCGGCCTTGAAATCGCCGGTGATGTGGTCGCACTGGGTGACGGGGTCGTGGAATTTAAAATCGGCGACCGGGTATGCGCACTTCTGGGTGGTGGGGGCTATGCCGAATATTGCACCCTGCCCGTGCCCCAGGCTTTACCGATCCCCGCAGGGCTGGATTACATCCAGGCCGCCAGCCTGCCCGAAACGTTTTTTACGGTCTGGACCAATGTGTTTGATCGCGGGCGATTGAAAGCGGGCGAGACATTGCTGGTCCATGGCGGGGCGTCGGGGATTGGCACGACCGCGGTAATGCTGGGGGCGGCATTTGGTGCGCGGGTCTTTGCAACCTGTGCGCGGGATAAAATGGCGGCGGTTGAAAAACTGGGTGCCGAACGGGCGATTGACTATAACGGCGAAGACTTTGTGGCGGTGATCCAGCAGGCTACAAATGATTATGGCGTGGATGTAATTCTGGACATGGTCGGGGGTGACTATACCAACCGCAACCTGTCATTGCTGGCCATGGATGGCCGTCTGGTCCAGATCGCGTTTTTGCGCGGGGCCAAGGCTGAAATCAACATGGCCCAGATCATGATGAAACGCCTGACCTTTACCGGGTCCACCCTGCGCACCCGCCCCGTGGCGGAAAAAGGTGTGATTGCGCAGAGCCTTCTGGCCCATGTCTGGCCGCTTCTGGCATCGGGCCGGATCGCCCCGGTGATTGATTCCACCTATCCTCTGGCCCGGGCCGATGACGCCCACAGGCGGCTGGAAGCAGCCCAGCATGTGGGCAAAGTGGTGCTGACCTGTGGATAAATCCGCAGGTTTGGCAAAAATATGACCAATTTTCGGTGGGGGGTGCGCGGTTACCCCTCCCCATCGTAAATAAAGGTGCTATAAGGCCCCTCGACACTGCCCCGCGGACCCGTTCTGCGGGGTTTGCTAATTCATTGGAGGCTTGAACACCATGGCACAGCCGCTTATGCCCAAAGCGACGGCCGTTTGGCTGGTCGAAAATACGTCCCTTACCTTTGACCAGATCGCAGATTTCTGTGCCCTGCACCCACTGGAAGTCAAGGGCATTGCCGATGGCGAAGTGGCCCAGGGCATTCGCGGCCTTGATCCCGTGGGCATGGGCCAGTTGACCACGGCTGAGATCGACCGCTGTACCGCGGACCCCAAGGCACGTCTGGCCCTGCTGGTGTCGGATAACCCGGCCCCCGCCGCCCGTGGCAAAGGCCCGCGTTATACCCCGGTAACCAAGCGTCAGGACCGGCCGGATGCCATTGCCTGGCTGTTGCGCAATCACCCGGAACTGACGGACACGCAATTGTGCAAGCTGGTAGGCACGACCAAACCCACCATCGCGCAGATCCGCGACCGGACGCACTGGAATATCCAGAATATCAAGCCGGTTGATCCGGTAACGCTGGGCCTGTGTTCGCAGATCGATCTGGACGAAGTGGTGCGCAAGGCTGCGGAACGCAAATTGCGCGATGAACTGAAACGCAACGTGCATAAAGGCCCGACCTTGCGCACGCCTGCTGAAACTTTGCTGCGTACCGGCGATGGTGTTGCGACCGCCGATGCGGTCGAGGCCGAGGTCGAGGAAGCGGCAGAAGAAGCTCAGATGGATGATGATGGTGCAGCCATCGAAACGCTGGACGATGATCTGGCACCCGCATCGGATGATGATCATCTCGACCCGCGCGCAGCCGCTGAAAGGCTGTTTCGCAGCTAGACTTCTGGATGGATGAAACAGGCGGCGTGATCGCCGTCTGTTAATACAGGTTTGGGGAATTTGGTTTGGGGATTGTGCATTCGGATCAACCACCGGATGTGCCCCCCAGACAGGCGGACATCGGCGCATAAGGCTTGTTCAGGCCCCAATGTGCCGCTATGTTCCGCCGCCTCGGACGGACAGGTGGCGGAGTGGTTGAACGCGCCGGTCTCGAAAACCGGAATACCCGCAAGGGTATCGGGGGTTCGAATCCCCCCCTGTCCGCCAGTGCCGATGTTAAGCGGCATCTTTTCATCGCTGAATTTCGGCTAACGCTTCTCTGCCACCCAAGCGCTCAACGCCTCTGAATACGGCCTTGCCCGTCGTTCAGCGAAGCCATCGATCAGCAGTCCAAGGCCCGCGAAAAATACCAGTGCGATGCCTAGGCCCTGGGTGAAGTCTGCATTGGTTGCAAAGCGCAGGCTAAGGCCCGCGACGCCGAAGGTCGCCCAGATCGCAAGGTAAAACGGCCAGGCGCTGTTCACTTTTTCCATCCGCTGGGTTTCCTGGGCGATTGCGCTGGCGGGATCGGCCGCCAGTGCCTGTTCGATCCGGCTTACCTGTGCAGGGGTTCTGAACCCGACGCTGGCGCCCGTGATGCTGGCGATCAGGCCCATGATTAAAAACGGAATCATCACGCCGCGGGTAAAGGGGCTGGGGTTATCGGTCAGAAGCCACGCGCCAAAGATCAGGCACAAAATCCCGACCGGCAGAATAAAGACCAGCGCCTCAATCTTTTCGCCCTGAAAATAGGTCAGCATAATCTCGTCGAATTTCATCCCTGATTCCTGTCGGTATGAGCCATCTGCTGCCAGCTTGATTTAAATATCCGCCAAAGCCAACATGCCCGTCACAAGGCTTTTAACGACTGGTTTGATTCCACATGTCCGAAGAATTTGCAGCGGCCGGTGTGGTCGAAGATACGACACCGGCAGGGCTGGTGCGTGCGCTGACCCGGCTTTTGACCATTGAACATATCGACACGGATTTATATCGCGGTCGCCAGCTGCCTGATGGCCGCGGACGGATGTTTGGTGGCCAGGTGATTGCCCAGGCCATTCAGGCCGCCCAGGATACGGTGGCGGGCAAACCCATCCATTCGTTTCATGCCTATTTCATCGCACCTGGCGATGAAGCAGCGCCGGTCATCTTTAACATCAACCGCGATCATGACGGACGCAGTTTCGCCAGCCGGCGTGTGACCGCGTCCCAGCACGGACGCGCAATCCTGACCATGCTGGCATCGTTTCAAACGGTGGAACAGGGCTTTGAACATCAGGATGTAATGCCCGATGTCCCGCCACCGGAACAGTTGGTAACCGAACTGGATTACTGGACCGCGCGGGCGGATAAACTGTCCGACCGGGTAAAACACTGGCTGGTGCGGCCCCGGCCCATTGAAATGGCCTTCATCACCCATCGTTCGCTGTTCAATCCAAAGAAATATGAACCGAAACAGGCGTCATGGTTTCGCGCAGTGGCGCCATTGGGGGATGATCCGGCCCTGCATCGGGCGGTTCTGACCTATGCGTCGGATATGTCGCTGCTGTCCACCTGTTCGCTGCCCCATGGGGTCAGTTTTATGACGGGTAATCTGCAATCGGCCAGTCTGGACCATGCCGTGTGGTTTCATGATGATTTCCGCGCCGATGACTGGCTTTTATATGTAACCGACAGTCCCCGCGCCAAGGGAGCGCGCGGGTTCAATCGCGGTCAGATATTCAGCCGCGATGGCCGGCTGGTCGCCAGCACCGCTCAGGAAGGACTGATCCGCCTGCGCGAGATAAAGGTCGATCCGGCCTGAGCCAGGGGTGGTTGCGTTTGCCACCTGCGCCAAGGATACTGGTTGCATAAAAAGACAGAATATCCGGGGATGAAATGACCGCTGCCATGATCACGGCCAATGCCGCAAACAAACACGCCCTGCGCCAGAAATATCTGGCCGAACGTGACAAGCGTCTACGGGCTGATGGCAATGACCAGTATGTACAGATCACGGGGCAACTGGCGCATTACCTGGCCGATCCCTATATGCCGGTCACAGACCGCTCACCCAGAACCGACCATGTAACCTTTGCGTTTATCGGGGGCGGCTTTGCCGGGCTTTGCGCGGGTGCGCGGCTGAAAGAGGCCGGTATCGACAATGTGCGCATTATCGAAAAAGGCGGGGATTTCGGCGGAACCTGGTACTGGAACCGCTATCCCGGTGCCCAGTGCGATACCGCCTCGATGGTCTATATGCCGCTTCTGGAAGAAACCGGTCATATGCCAACAGAAAAATATGCCCATGCGCCGGAAATCCTTGCCCATTGTCAGCGTATCGGTCGCTACTTTGGGCTATATGACAACGCGCTGTTCCATACTGAAGTAAAAGAAATCATCTGGCAGGATGCGGGAAAATGCTGGCGCATCCGCACAACACGGGGCGATGATTTCACCGCCCAATATGTGGGGCTGGGTACAGGGCCATTGCATGTGCCCAAACTGCCGGGCATTCCGGGCCTTGACCGTTTTCAGGGGCACTCTTTTCATACCAGCCGCTGGGACTATGAATATACCGGCGGTGATCCCCATGGTGGGCCCCTGTCCCGGCTGGCGGACAAGCGTGTGGCGATCATCGGCACAGGTGCCACATCGGTTCAGTGCATTCCCCATCTGGCGCGCGCCTGCAACCGGCTTTACGTTTTTCAGCGCACGCCGTCATCGGTTGATGTGCGCGCCAATGCACCCATTGATCCGGTCTGGTTTTCAACAATTGCCACGCCGGGCTGGCAGCAGCGATGGCTGGAAAATTTCACAGAAAATCAGGCGGGCGGATCAGCGCAGGAAGATCTGGTTCAGGATGGCTGGACGGATCTGTCGCGTCGCATCCGGTCAAAAATCACGCAATTGCCACGCGATCAGATGACACCGGAAAACATGCTGCTGGCCTATGAAGATTCCGACAATGAAAAAATGGATGAAATCCGCGCACGCGTGGACACGCTGGTCAGGGATCATGCGACGGCAGAAAAACTGAAAGCCTGGTATCGCCAGCTGTGCAAACGGCCATGTTTTCACGATGCCTATCTTCAGGCGTTCAACGAACCATCAACGCGTCTGGTTGATACAGATGGCAAAGGCGTGTCTGAAATTACTGAAGCCGGTCTGATCGCTGCCGGTGAACATTTCGAAGTCGACTGCATTATCTATGCATCGGGTTTTGAAGTGGGCACCAGCCATGACCGCCGGGCCGGATTTGATCCGGTAGGGCGCGGCGGCGAAAAACTTTCCGATCACTGGGCCAGCGGCATGCGCACGAAACACGGCATGCATGTACATGGCTTTCCCAATATGTTTTTTGTTCAGCCGACACAGGGTGCCAATCTGATTTCCAACATCCCTCATAATCTGACCGATGCGGCAAAAACCATTGCCTGCCTTGTTGCCCATGCGCGTGATTGCGGGGCTGCGACGATTGAAGTCAGCAGACAGGCCGAAGATGACTGGGTGAAATTATTGCTGACCGGTGCCGGGCGCATGATCGGATCACCCGATTGCACGCCGGGCTATTATAACAATGAAGGTCATGATCCCGGTCCTGCGGCCAAACTCAATGTTGGATATCCGCAAGGGCCGGTTGCCTATTTCCGATATATCGAAAGCTGGCGCAATGACGGGATGTTTGACGGCATGGTGTTTCAAAAATAGGCTAAGGTGATAAGGCGCAATGGTTGCAACAGACGGCCATCATCATAAATTCAGGGAGAGACATATGTTCGACACCATTATTCGCGGCGGCCAGATTTTTGACGGCACCGGTGCTGAGGGTGCCACGGGCGATGTGGCAATCAAAGACGGTGTGATTCAGGCCGTTGGTGGCCGGATAAATGGTACGGCGCATGAAGTGATCAACGCCGATGGTGCGATTGTCACCCCGGCCTGGATTGATATCCATACACATTATGACGGGCAGGTGACGTGGGATTCGGAAATGAATCCGTCAGCGGGCCATGGGGTTGGCACAATTGTCATGGGCAATTGCGGTGTCGGCTTTGCGCCCGTGCCCAAAGGCGGGCATGTGGACCTGATCGAACTGATGGAAGGTGTCGAAGACATTCCCGGCACCGCCCTTTATGAAGGCATGCCCTGGGGGGCGTGGGAAACCTATCCTGAATATCTCGATTTTCTGGCAACGCGCGAATATGCGATCAATGTGTCGTCGATGATTGCCCATGGCCCAGTGCGCAATTATGTGATGGGTACGCGCGGCCGGGACAATGAACCGGCCACAGCGGATGACATTGAAAAAATGTCGGCCATTGTCGAGGCGGGCCTGCGTGCAGGGGCGGTTGGTTTTTCCACCTCGCGCATTCTGGCGCATCGGTCGATTCATGGTCAGCCGGTGCCGGGCACATTTGCCGATGAACCCGAATTGCGCGGCATTGCGCAAGGCATGGCACGCGCGGGCAGCGGCGTGTTTCAGTTGATCCCTGCCAGCACGCTGGGCGCGGGCAATCCCGGTGCCATGGAACATTCGACGCTGAGGGCCGAGGTTGATCTGATCTGCCGGTTAAGTGTTGAAAGCCAGCGGCCTGCAACGTTCACCCTGTTTCAGACGAACGAAGCAACCGATGAATGGCGTCATGTGATCGATCAGGTCAGAGCACAGAACCTTGTCGGTGCCCAGGTTCATCCGCAAGTGGGCTCGCGCCCGACCGGGCTGGTGTTCAGTCTGGATTCCTATCATCCGTTCATGGCCAAGCCGACTTTTATCAGGCTTCAGTCTTTGCCGCGGGCGCAGATGCTGACGCAGTTGCGTAACCCGGAAATCCGCCAGCAGATCCTGACCGAAGATAACGTGCCACCGGTCTATCCGGGCAAGATGGAAAGCCTGATTGTCGTAGCCCCATTGCCAATGGAACAGACATTCGCGCTGACAACAGATTCCACTTACGAACCATTGCCGGAAGAAAGCTTTGCGGCATTGGCGGCCAAAGCCGGATACAACGATCCGCGTGGCTATCTTTATGACTATCTGGTGGCGGGCAACGGCGATGCCTTTGCCATCGTCTTTTTTACCAACTATCCCGATTACAATCTGGACGCCGTGCGCGACATGCAGATGGACCCGACCACGGTAACCGGCCTGTCTGATGGCGGTGCCCATGTGGGGCTTATTTTTGATGCGGTAAACCCGACCTATCAGCTGACCTATTGGGCGCGTGATCGCAAACGGGGGGCGACCATGCCACTGGCCCATGTGATCCACCGTCAGTCCGGGCGTAATGCCCGGCTATTCGGGTTTGATGATCGTGGCGTTCTGGCTCCCGGCATGCGGGCGGATATCAATGTGATTGATTTTAAGGGCCTTGGTTTCGGGGATCTGGCTTTGCGCCGGGACCTGCCGGCGGGCGGTGCCCGGCTGTTGCAGGACGCCCATGGCTATATAGCCACCCTGATTGGCGGACAAAAAACGCGGCAAAATGACCGCGATACTGGCGCTCGCCCGGGGCGTCTGGTCCGGGGCGGCCGAGGCTGAAAATGTCCATGAATTTAGCAACTTATCACTGATATCGAATGTTGAAATTGACACGCTGGCCAACAAAAAATTGCAATCTTTGAGATGTAAATATATAATTTTGTTCTAAAAATAGAAATAAAATCATTAGACGGTGCCCAAAAACTCATTTAAACAATGGGTCAGGCACCGTTTGGAAATGCTTTTGTAAGTCTGCCTTATCCCGACCGGCCTGGCTGTTTAGGTAGCATCCTTGTTAGGGGGCGTAGGTCGTCCATGCGGGCAAATTTACAGTTACTGATCTGTGATGCCGAGGAAATTTTTGTTTCCAGAATTTCCGGTGCCGTGCCCTCGCGGGATCTGGCGCGGGCCTGGTATCAGACCCTGCTTGAAAACCCGCGCCGTGCCATCTATCCGGAACTGATCGACCTGCGTCGTTTCACCGGGGCAATTGTAGAGTCCGACTGGCTGCCCGTGCGCACCCTGCGCCGCCAGCTGCTTGACCAGATGGGCTATGGCCCGGATTTCAAAAACACCTGGGTATTGCTGACCGCCGATGATGGAAATGGCCGTATGCTGTTTGAAATCAACCGGCATCGGTCGGGACATACACCGATATTCCATGCCGTGGCACCGGAACAGGCATGGGCCATTGCCGCTGCAGGTGCGCCCATGCCCGAATCTGTGCATCAGTTTTTGCGGGTACCAACCATCGCACTGGCTGCGCAGGATGCGTCTGTTGCCATAAACAGCAATGTGATTGCGTTTTCATCCCGCCGCCGCGAGGCGTAAAACCGCGCCTCGCGTTGCCCACTAAAATCTAAACTGTCAGTTCATAGGCTGAGAATGCGGCAATCTGAACGATGTCGCTGACACTTGCGCCCATGGGCACAATCTGCACGGGTTTTGACAGACCAACCAGCAATGGCCCGATCACCAGCGATCCGCCAAGTTCCTGCAATAGCTTGGTTGAAATGTTTGCCGAATGGATGGCAGGCATGATCAGCACATTGGCCGGTTCCTGCAATTTGGAAAACGGATATAGCTTCATCACGTCGCGGTTCAGCGCCACATCCGCTGACATTTCGCCGTCATATTCAAAATCGACCTTGCGCGCATCCAGCAGCGTCTTTGCCTCGCGCAGGCGCTCGGATCTTTCGCTCATCGGATTGCCAAAAGTGGAATAGGCCAGAAGTGCAACACGCGGTTCCTGGCCCAGACGCCGGGATACCTTGGCAGCCAGTACGGCAATATCAGCAATTTCTTCGGCAGTCGGCATTTCATGGACGTTGGTGTCCGCCACCAGCACGGTACGCCCGCGTGCGATGATGATCGATACCCCGATCAGCCGGTTACCCGGCTTGGGGTCCAGTACCCGGCGCACTTCTTCAAGCGCCACCGAATATGGCCGGGTCAGGCCCGTGACCATGCCGTCGGCATGGCCTGCTGCGACCATGGCAGCACCGAACACATTGCGGTCCTGATTGATCATGCGCAGGCAGTCGCGGTGCAGATAGCCGCGCCGTTGCAGACGCCGATAGACCATATCGGTATATTCGGCATTGCGGGTGGACGTGCGTGCATTGTGAATTTCCAATGGCACGTCAGGATGAAGCCCTGCACTTTCCATGACCGCTGCAATACGCTCCTCGCGGCCTATCAGAATGGGTTGTCCCAGTCCTTCATCACGGAATTGCAGTGCTGCTCGAATGGTTGTTTCCTCTTCCCCTTCGGCAAACACGATCCGCTTGCGGGTGCCGTTACGAATAGCTTCGAATATGGCCTGAAGCGACGCCGCCGTCGGATTGAGCCGCACGGCCAGTTCAGCAATATAGGCTGGCATATCCACAATCGGCTTACGCGCAACCCCGGTTTCCATCGCAGCTTTCGCCACCGCAGGCGGCACGGTCCAGATCAGGCGCGGGTCAAAAGGGACCGGGATGATATAGCGCGGACCATATTGGGGCCGTTCACCTGAATAGGCAGCAGCTACCTCGTCCGGTACATCCTCACGCGCCAGCATGGCCAGCGCGTGGGCCGCAGCCACTTTCATTTCATCATTGATGGTGCTGGCGCGCACATCCAGCGCGCCCCGGAAAATATAGGGAAAACCCAGAACATTATTGACCTGGTTGGGATAATCCGACCGGCCGGTGGCAACAATCGCATCTGACCGGATCGCCGCCACCTCTTCAGGGGTTACTTCCGGATCGGGATTGGCCATGGCAAAAATGATCGGGTTTTTCGCCATGGATGCAACCATGGCCGCATCAACCGCCCCTTTGACCGACAGGCCGAAAAACGCATCCGCGCCATCCATGGCTTCGGCCAGCGACCGCTTGTCGGTGACAACGGCATGCGCAGACTTCCACTGGTTCATGCCTTCCTTGCGGCCTGCATAAACCACGCCCTTGGTGTCGCACAGAATGGCATTTTCCGGGCGCACGCCCAGACGCTTGACCAGTTCCACACAGGCAATGCCCGCCGAACCCGCGCCGTTGATCACCAGTTTCACATCCTCGATCCGCCGACCGGTCAAATCCAGTGCATTGATCAGACCGGCAGCAGCAATGATCGCAGTTCCGTGCTGGTCATCGTGAAAGACCGGGATCGACATCATCTCGCGCAGGGCCTGTTCGATGATGAAACAGTCGGGTGCCTTGATATCTTCCAGATTGATGCCGCCAAAGGTCGGCCCCAGATAGCGCACCGAATTTATGAAGGCGTCGACATCTGTGGTATCGACTTCAATATCAATGGAATCAACGTCAGCAAAGCGTTTGAACAAAACCGCCTTGCCTTCCATCACCGGCTTGGATGCCAAAGCCCCCAGATCGCCCAGACCCAGAATGGCTGTGCCATTGGATATAACGGCGACCAGATTGCCCTTGGCGGTATAGTCATAGGCAAGATCCGGGTTCTTGGCGATGGCCAGCACCGGAACGGCAACCCCCGGGCTATAGGCCAGCGACAGGTCACGCTGGGTACGCATAGGTTTGGTCGCGACGATTTCCAGCTTGCCCGGACGGCCCTGGGAATGGAAGCGCAAGGCTTCTTCGTCGGTTACATGGGGTCGATTGTCGGCCATAAAGCGCATCCTCGAAATCTTGTGATTTGCGGCGACATTAAACCGTCCTTGGCCTGGACCCCAAGCCCTAGTTTCAGGCGGGTTTCCAGGGATCAGGCGGCTGAAATGGATTTCGGGTTCCAAAATCCTGTTTTATTCCGGCCGGTGACGTTATGGTCGCAGCCAGAAAATTCACAAGGCCAATTGACGCACCACCCTATGCAAGCCGCATCCCCCGCACCCAGTTCCGATGCCGCCACCCCGATGATGGCCCAGTATCACGAGATTAAACAGGCAAATCCGGGTTATCTGCTTTTTTATCGCATGGGCGATTTTTACGAATTGTTCTTTGATGACGCCGTTACGGCATCAGCCATTCTGGACATTGCGCTGACCAAGCGGGGCAAACATCTGGGACAGGACATTCCCATGTGCGGGGTGCCGGTTCATGCGGCCGAAGCCTATCTGGAACGTCTGATCCGGTCAGGGGTCAAGGTTGCCATCTGTGAACAGACCGAAGATCCTGCCGAGGCAAAAAAGCGCGGATCGAAATCCGTGGTGCGCCGGGCAGTGGTACGCCTTGTCACCGCGGGTACGCTGACCGAGGACAGCCTGCTGGAGGCACGGGCCAACCAGTGGCTGTGTGCATTGGCCACACCGCGATCCGGTGTTGATTTCGCCCTGGCCTATGCAGACCTTTCGACCGGGGCCATGGTGGTGGAATCTGTGGCACCTGCACGGCTTGCGACCTGCTTTGCACAGATTCAGCCCGCTGAAATTCTGGTCAGCGACCGTCAGGGCGATGAAGCCATTCTGCGCAAGGCCATGGAGGAAGCCGGCCTTAGTTGTGTGGTCTCGATGCTGCCCGCGCAGAAATTTGATTCCGGCATGGCTGAACGCCGTCTGGCACAGGTGTTCCGGGTTTCAACCCTTGATGGCTTTGGGCGTTTTGAACGTCCTGAACTGTCTGCACTGGGTGCCCTGCTGGACTATATCGATCTGACGCAGAAGGGCGCGCTGCCGTGTCTTATGCCGCCCAGACGGCAGGTCGCCGGCGATGTCATGGCCATTGATGGCCCGACCCGTCGAAATCTGGAGTTGACCCACACGCTGGCGGGCGAGCGAAACGGATCATTGCTGGCAACAATTGACCGTACAATAACCGGGGCGGGCGGGCGGTGCCTGCGGTCACATCTGGCGGCCCCCCTGATTGATCCCGATGCGATTGCGCGACGTCTGGATATGGTCGATTTCTTCTGCCGGTTTCCCGACCGGCGAGAGAATTTACGTGAAGCGTTGAAACGTGTGCCCGATCTTGAACGGGCCTTGATGCGCCTGTCTCTGGATCGCGGTGGTCCGCGTGATCTGGCGGCGTTGCGCGATGGGCTTAATCAGGGCGCGCGGTTTCCATCGTTGGTGGGGCAGGGGCCGGGACTTGACCAGTTGCCCACAGGCATCACTCTGGCACTGGACTGTCTGGGCCGGGACCGGGCTTTGGTTGATCAGTTGAGCCAGGGTCTGGTGCCCGAACCACCGGCCTTGATCCGCGATGGTGGCTTTATCGCCAAGGGGTTTCATGCCGGTCTTGATGAACTGCGTGTTCTGGCCGAAGAAGGCAGGCGGGTTCTGGCGCAGCTCGAACGCGAGCTGAAGGACACAACCCAGATCGCTAGTCTGAAAATCCGGCACAATAATATTCTGGGGTATCACATCGAAGTGACGGCCGCCCACGCCGACAAGCTGATGGCGCCACCATTCAAGGAAAACTTCATTCACCGCCAGACCATGGCGGGTGCGGTGCGGTTTACCACCACCGCCCTGTCCGATCTTGCCGGACGGATCGAACGGGCCGGCGAACAGATGCTGGTGCTGGAAAAAGAATTGTTCGCCCAATTGTGCCAGCAGGCTGTTGCTGCCGGGCCATCAATTCTGCGCGCGTCAGAAGCCATCGCCGCACTGGATGTGGCCGCAGCATTATCCGATCTTTCGGCTGATCTGAACTGGGTGCGGCCCGGTGTTGACCGGTCGCTGGATTTTCGGATCGATGCCGGACGTCATCCGGTTGTTGAAGCAGCACTTAAGCGGCAGGCGAGTGCCATCTTTGTCGCCAATGACTGTGATCTGAGCGCAAGTGGTGGTGACGCCAGACCGCTTTGGCTGCTGACCGGCCCCAATATGGCCGGTAAATCAACGTTTCTGCGCCAGAATGCGCTGATTGCCATCCTGGCCCAGATCGGCAGCCACGTACCGGCCGGTGCCGCGCGCATCGGTGTCGTCGACCGGCTGTTTTCCCGTGTCGGTGCCGCAGATGATCTGGCACGCGGACGATCAACCTTTATGGTTGAGATGGTTGAGACTGCCGCCATCCTGACCCAGGCAGGACCGCGCGCGCTGGTCATCCTCGATGAAATCGGTCGCGGAACTGCAACGTTTGACGGCCTGTCGATTGCATGGGCCGTGGTTGAACATCTGCATGATGTCAATAAATGCCGTGCACTGTTTGCAACCCACTATCACGAACTCACCGCACTTTCGGCCCGATTGTCACGGCTGGCCAACCATACGATGCGCGTGCGCGACTGGAATGGTGAGGTGGTATTCCTACATGAAGTGGCCAGGGGGACCGCCGACCGGTCCTATGGTATCCATGTGGCGCAGCTGGCGGGGCTTCCCGCTGTGGTGATAGCCCGCGCCAGCGAAGTGCTGAAGGCGCTGGAAGCGGGCGACAGTGCACGACGTTCCAATACGCTTATGGATGAACTTCCTTTGTTTGCGGCCAGTGCACCCCAGGCCGTGCGGCCAGGGCCAAGTCAGGTCGAAACAGCCCTCAAGGCTGTCGACCCTGACACCCTGTCACCACGCGAAGCATTGGAAGCATTATATAATCTTCGCAAATTATTGAATTAAACCATCGGGTTCACCCAACCCACTTAGTGTTGTAAGGTCGCTTCGCCGTCCAATTGCACCAACGCCAGCTAATAGAGTTTCAACCCTATGTCAGCCGATCCAGCCGAAAATCACCTGAAGGGGAATAAAAGCCGGCCGTTGCCGAATGCGGCCGGGCTGGCTGCATCCCTTGCTGCACTGGATGGCAATGCGCGGCCGGTGATGCTGGCCGCGATCAAGCCGTTATTGGCCGAGGCACGTGAGGCGATTGCAGAGCGGGTGGCGGCGGGCGAAACCGGCATTCAGGCCGCACAGGCATTCGCCCGGTTCATGGATGATCTGATCGTATCCCTTGCTGATCACATCACGGGTCAGGTTCATCGTGCTACCAACCCGACCCGTTCCGAACGGCTGAGCATTCTCGCTGTCGGCGGATTCGGTCGCGGGCGTCTGGCACCAGGTTCCGATATCGATATTCTTTTCCTGCTGCCGTACAAACAGACTCCCTGGGGTGAAAGTGTTGTTGAAACGATCCTTTATGTGCTCTGGGATCTGGGGCTTAAAGTTGGTCATGCGAGTCGTTCGATAGACGAAGCGATCCGTCAGGCCAAAGCCGACATGACGATCCGGACCGCCACGCTTGAAGGGCGTCTGCTTTGGGGCGACGTAGATCTTTATGAAGATCTGCGGCAGCGCTACTGGGCGGAAATCGCCACACCGCCCGGACTTGATTTTATCGAAGCCAAATTATCCGAACGGGAAAACCGTCATCGCCGCATGGGTGAAAGCCGCTATCTGGTCGAACCACAGGTCAAGGATGGCAAAGGCGGTCTGCGCGATCTGGAAAGCCTCTACTGGATCGGTAAATATCTGTTCCGGCTGGACAGTGCCAAAGACTTGATAAAGGTTGGCCTGTTGACACCGGAAGAATGGCGCAAATTTGAAAAAGCTGAAGCCTTTCTATGGACCGTGCGGGTTCACCTGCATCTGTTGACTGGTCGGGCCGAAGAACGTCTTACCTTTGATGTGCAGACCGAAATGGCACGACGTCTGGGCTATGCGGCCCATGCGGGCCTGTCGG
>CAISDR010000456.1 GCA_903884125.1 uncultured bacterium | reverse complement strand
CGGGTCCTTTGCCATACCACAGGCCGACGACACCATCATATTTGGGCTTACCCACAACCTCGATCTGCTGACTGCCCCAGACGGCCGTGGCGCCCAGATCCTCATTCAGTCCAGCACGAAAGACAATATTGTGTGCATCCAGCCGCTTTTTTGATTTCCATAGTTCCTGGTCATAGCCGCCCAGCGGCGAACCACGATAACCGGATATAAAGCCCGCGGTATTGAGCCCTGCTGCACGGTCGCGGGCTATCTGCATCATTGGTAGCCGGACAAGCGCCTGAATACCTGTCAGATAAACGCGACCATCCATTCGATCATATCGATCGTTCAGCTCGTAAGTCCGGTCCAGTGTGCGGGCGGGGATAGCCATCATCTTTGCTCCGAAGTGACCATAACCGAATGGATCATATGCCAGATTGCAAATCGCCATATTGCCAATTTTGGACGATTTGACTCATCTTTGGCATGAAACGGGCCTGTTTTTTGTCAATTTCGGCAAGTTCAGTTCCCTGAGGGCACGGGCGGACGATTCGCCAGCAGGGCTTAAAATTGAACAGAATTTGATTTTTTGGACGTTGATGCTAATTTGTCGGCCCTTTTGCTGAATTGGACCGAGGCGCGATTGATCGCTGCAACCAGACCACGAATGCGCGCCCGCTTTACCGAGCCGGATATGCGCCTGTCCAAAAAGGCGACGTCATTGACCACGGGCTTTCCATTGCGGCTGTCGGATGCGGATCTGGCAAAGCTTGAAGCGGTTATCGAAAATGCCAAGGACGAGTTCACGTCGACGGTACTGGCCCGGCTTCGGCAATTGCGCGGTCTTGTCGCCCAAATGACCACATTGCCCGATGCCCGGAAGCTGCCGCTGGTTGAAGAGGTCAAGGCGGCTGCCTATGAAATCAAAGGGCTGGGCACGATGTTCGGGTATCCCAATCTTACAGCTGTGGCCTCGATGTTGCACAATTACGTGGACACAAAGCCGCGTTTCAGCCGCAGACAGGCCGCGGTGGTCGGTATTCATGTTGATCTGCTTTACGTGATTGTAGCCCAGCGTCTGACGTATCTTGCGCCATCTACTGAAACAGAACTGATGGCCGCGCTGGCGTTGCTGGTTGCTCGCTGGCCATAAGCAGCGCCACTTAAAAAAGTTCGCTGATGGTGTCCTGGGCAAGCGCTGGCGCAATCGCTGCTTCATGGTCACCGGTTGCCAAAACCAGTCGCGCCCGTGCGCCCAGTGTCTGAACTATGGCATCATTGTTCTGTCCGGCCAGATGGCGAAGCGTTTCGGCAGAAGTAATTGTTGCCGGTGGTTGACCAAAAAGCTGTTCATATTCATCCAGAATTAACTGGTCGATTTTTTGAACCCCGATCACGTCCGGATCTGTGCGCAGACAGGCGCTGATCAGGATCTGATTGTCGTGATGGGGCGTTATCAGCAGATGCAGGCCATTTGAAATCTGCTCTGGCTGCTCGCGGCCAAGTCGCTCAGCCAAAAGGTTTGCGGTTGGAATGTCGCGAAACCCGGCAAGCTGGATCAGCGACAGGTCGGTCAAAACGGCGCATGGCAGCGGCGCGATCCGTAAGTCCGAAACGATCATCCGGCGCAGGTAAACACGGGTCAGACCAAGACGCCTTTGCCGTTCAGGCCAGTTGAATAATGTTGCCGGACCGGGACAGATGATCTGCGTATCGGCGTGAATGATGCCGCCTTTGGTTTCAACCTGGGCGTCGTCAATATTGACCAACGGTGTGTTGTCGACCCGGATGTTGGGTTGCAATCGCAACCATTGCATCCACAATTCAGTTACCTTGTCGATGTCGATGGAAAATTCATGGGGGCTGAAAAAGCCGGCGGTAACCTGACCTTCAACGCCGGGAATGCGTTTGCGGATATCAGCGGCACTCAGGTTCTGGCAGGCGGCACCCATTTCGGTGCGCATGAAACCTTCGATCAAACCCAGTGCAGGCATTCGCCGGGCGATCATGGTCATGCCGGTCGACGCAATCTCAAGACCGATCATTGGTGCCAGCTGACGCCAGAACCCTGTACTGCGCAGGGCCTGCGTCCATTCCCGGCCACGTCTTTGGCCCGTGACCATCACCAGACTGTCGGATGATCTGTCCTGAGCCGGTTCGTCGGGTGCCACCAGTGTGACGCTGAGGCCGTGGTTGAGGGCGGCAGTCGCATGGGCCATGCCCAATAAACCGCCGCCAACAATTACCACATCCACATGGTCCGGCATGGTCAGACTGTTATGTCTATGATCCGTCGGCGTATCTTTTCACCAGATCGGTCAGAAAGTCGCGGCCGGTATAAAGCGCCTTGACCGACATGCGTTCGTTCAGACCATGAACGCCATTACCATCCGGATCACCCCAGGTGCCGGGCACGCCATAGACCGGGATGCCGATGGCTTCCAGGAAAATGCCGTCGGTTGCACCGGTTGACATGGATGGAATAAGCGGCACGCCCGGAAAATATTTCGCGACCAGCTGTTCAGCCGGTTCCATGATTTTTGGATCAAGGGGCGGCGGTACGGCGATGGGACGCAAGGGCGGGGTCACAGTCACTTTCACGCCGGGATCATTGACGGCGGCTTCCAGCGCGGCACGGGTTTCTTCAACTGTGCGACCGGGGAACATGCGGCAGTTGATATTGGCAGCAGCGCGTTGCGGCAATGCGTTATTTGCGTGCCCGCCTTCAAGCAGGGTTGCAACACAGGTTGTGCGCAACAGCGAATGCAGCGTGCGGTCTTTATTGGCGATGGCCTCAGCCGCCTTGTCGGTTGGATCTTTCGACAGGGCAACCATGGCAGCGCCGGTTGCATCATTGCGGGCAGCGCCTGCCTTGGAGAAAAATGCGCGGGTGGTGTCAGTCATTTCCAGCGCGAATTCATGATCGCGAATTTTACCCAGGGCATCGCCCAATTGATAAATCGCGTTTTCGCGCACCGGAATCGAACTGTGGCCACCGGGATTGGTCGCTTCGATCTTGAAATTCTGAACAGCCTTTTCGCCGACCTGCATGGATTGCACGACCAGTGTGCCTTTGCCGTCCGTGCGGCCGCCGCCGCCTTCGTTCAGCGCAAATTCAGCCGCAATCAGGTCGGGTTTGTTGCGGGCCAGCCAGTTGGCCCCGTTAAAGGCGTAAGTTGTCTCTTCCCCACAGGTCAGTGCCATTTTGATTGTGCGCCTGGGCACATATTTATCCATACGGAAACGGATCAGCATATCGGTCCAGATCGCAGCCTGTGATTTGTCATCAGCTGCACCGCGTGCGTAGAAATAGCCGTCCTCTTCAATCAGCGTGAACGGATCGCGCGTCCAGTCTTCGCGCTTGGCTTCGACCACATCCAGATGCGCCAGCAGCAGCATGGGTTTTACATTGGCATCCGAGCCTTTGAGGATCGCGACCAGCCCGCCGTCCTTGGGCTTTTCCGGTGTTGTAAACAAGGTCAGATCCTTGTCGGTATAGCCCGCCTTTTTCAGGCGTCTGGCCAGCTTTTCCGCCGCCAGCGTGCACGACCCCACCGACAGCGAGGTGTTGGTTTCAACAAGTTCCTTGTAAAGCGCCCGGAAGGCCACCTGATCGGGGCGCAGGTCCTGTGTGTCGGCCGATGCAGTTCCTGCGGCCTGCGCCAGCATGATTTGGGTGGCAAGGGCAATGCATGCCAGTTTCACGACTTTGGCCATTGGCGGTTCCTGCTTTGATGGGACGGTTCAAGATGAGATTCACAATTCATTAGGAT
>CAISDR010000455.1 GCA_903884125.1 uncultured bacterium | reverse complement strand
CATCTTTCGCTAGTCCGCTTTGACCATGCGTCGAAGGCGCAGCAGCGCTATGCGATGAACCTGCTTCAGGGCGGTTTCAAATTCGATCTGTCGCGAATTTTCAACGCGCTGTGCGAATGCGGATAATATTGCCACGCGGTCAAGACCACCCACCGCAATGATAAAGGGAAAGTCAAAGCGGGCACGATAACGCTGGTTTAGCAACTGGAACTGGTCAAACTCCTCGGGGCTGCACTGATCCAGCCCGGCGCCAGCCTGTTCGCGTTTTGATTCCGAAGTCAGGCCGCCTGCAATAGCAAGTTTGCCAGCCAGTTCCGGATGTGCCTGCAGCAATGCCAATTTTTTTGCCGGTTCGGCCATATCCACGACCGCAGCCATTTTTTGCGCCAGGCGTGATGCCTGATCGGCATCAGGTCCCAAACCCGCATCAAATGCGCCTGCGGCAATCCAGGGGGAATGTTCATAGACACCGCCAAATGCCTGAATAAAGCCGTCCCGATCCAGTTGACTTGGTCTTGGCTGTAAAGTTGACACCGTTCGGACCTCATTTCGAAATGGCTGATTGATATCAAGATGGACTATCTTCAATCGCTTGCTTAAGATTTGGTTCGTGTTGCGCGCTGACGCAAGCATTATTAAAAATTCGCGCAGGAGTATCGAGGTTTCATGGGCCGCCTGACAACGCATGTACTGGACACAGCCCTTGGCAGACCGGCAGCAGGAATAAGCCTGAGCCTTTACCGCCTGACCGATACCGCACGCAATCTGGTCTGTCAGAAGATCACGAATTCGGATGGCCGCTGTGACGGACCCCTGGCCGAAGGGGGATCTTTTGTCCCCGGAATCTATGAGCTGGAGTTTGCTGCCGGTGCCTATTTCAAGGCTGTCGGCGTCGGACAGCCAGCCGGGCAATTTCTGGACCAAGTTGTTTTGCGCTTTGTGATTGACCAGGGAGACCAGCATTATCATGTACCGCTGTTGCTTGCGCCCTATGGCTATTCGACCTATCGGGGCAGTTGAATGTCAGCGGAGTTGAACAGCGTCTGTTTCAATCTGAATGGCGAAAAGGTTATTGTCAGGGATGTCGCGCCGACTACAACGCTTCTCGACTATCTGCGGGACGTGCGCAGCCTTACCGGCACCAAGGAAGGATGCGCGGAAGGTGACTGTGGCGCATGTACCGTCACATTAGCCAGCCCGGCCAGTGGTGGCGTCATCCATCGGGCGGTAAATGCCTGCATCCAGTTTCTGCCCATGCTTGAAGGTCAGGCCATTACAACCGTCGAAGCGATCGGCACTTCCGGCAAACTGCATCCCTGCCAGCAGGCAATGGTTGATCATCATGGATCACAATGTGGTTTTTGCACACCCGGCATCGTGATGTCGCTGCATACAGCCTATCTGTCGCGTGCGGACATAAGCCGGTCAGAAGCTGCCGATCTGCTGGCAGGTAATCTGTGCCGGTGCACGGGCTACGGGCCGATTATTGATTCAGCCTGTTCGATGTTTTCTGTGCGTTCCACAGTAGCGCTTGAAACTGTGATTGCAGAAGAAGCGCGTGCCCTTGAATCCGTGCAACGGACGGGCTGCCTTGTGATCCGTCATGGCTTACAACAGTTTTTCAGCCCGGATTCACTCGATGATCTTTTGACATTGGCTGACCGGCATCCGCATGCGGTCATTCTGGCTGGCGCAACTGATGTGGGGCTTTGGGTCACAAAGCAAAAGCGTGTCCTTGATACGATTATCTGCCTCGGCCGCGTTGCAGAACTTAAAGTGATTTCAGTATCCGATTTTGCCATCGACGTCGGGGCTGGGGTTACCTATGATCAACTGATGCAGGTGCCAGAACTGCCCGACGAACTGACACGGCTGATGCGTCGTATCGGTGGTCAGCAGGTACGTCAGGCTGGCACCATCGGCGGTAATATTGCCAATGGATCGCCGATTGGCGACATGCCGCCCGCGCTGATCGCGCTTGGTGCGCGGATTACACTGGCATCCGGGCACGACAGACGCGATATGGCACTGGAAGACTTTTTCCAGAGCTATGGCAAACAGGATCGACGTCCGGGCGACGTGCTGGTCAGCATCTCAATTCCGCGTCCGGCATCTGGTGACCATCTGGGATTTTATAAAATATCGAAACGATTTGATCAGGATATTTCAACCTTGTGCGGCTGTTTTGCCCTGACCATCACAGATGGAAAGATCACATCAGCGCGCATTGCTTTTGGTGGCATGGCTGGCATTCCTAAACGCGCATCGCATGTGGAAGCCGTCCTGACCGGTCTGGAATGGTCCGAAGATTCCGTTCGCAAGGCGCAGTCAGCGTTTGGCGATGATTTCCAGCCGTTGACGGATTTGCGTGGTTCGGCAGGTTACAGGCTGGGTGTAGCGCAAAATCTGTTGTGGCGGTTTTATCTGGAATCAACCGGTCAGATCGCGCCGACAGACCGGCTCGAACTGGGTCAGTTGAACCTGGCAGGTGCGTCTTGACGGGCGCGGTTCACAAATCGCTGGTGCATGAAAGTGCGACCAAACATGTGACCGGTTCTGCATCCTATACCGATGACATCCGCGCACCCGCAGATGTGTTGCACCTGCAGCTGGGGATGAGCAGCCATGCCCACGCGCGCATCGTGAATATGGATCTGAGTGCCGTGCGCGCCGCACCGGGTGTCGTCTGTGTATTGACGGCCAAGGATGTACCGGGTCGCAATGATGTCAGCCCATGGGCCGGAGACGATCCGTTATTTGCCGACGGGCTGGTTCAATATATTGGCCAGTCGCTGTTTGCGGTTGCAGCAACCAGCCGTCAGGCAGCGCGTTCAGCCGTCGATCTGGCGAAGATTGAATATGATGACCTGCCCGCACTGATCACGATTGATCAGGCGATGGCGGCGGAAAGTTTTCTGGAGGCACCAAACGTTCTGGCACGCGGGGATGCGCGTGTGGCACTTGATACCAGTCCGCATACATGTTCCGGCCGGTTTTACATCGGCGGTCAGGAACATTTCTATCTGGAAGGCCAGGTCGCCATGGCGCTGCCCGGTGAAGACGGCGCGATGACGGTTTTTTGCTCGTCCCAGCACCCCAGTGAAATTCAGCACACGATAGCCCATGTACTTCATATCCCCTTTGCCATGGTCAATGTCGAGGTTCGTCGTATGGGCGGTGGCTTTGGGGGCAAGGAAACCCATGGCAATCTGCCGGCAGCCGCTGTGGCCCTGGCCGCACGTGTCACCGGGCGCGCCGTGAAATGTCGGTATGATCGTGACGACGACATGATGATCACGGGCAAGCGCCATGATTTTCGCATCGATTATGAAATCGGTTTTGATGATCGCGGAAAAATTCTCGGCCTTGTGGTTGACCAGGCCGTGCGGTGCGGTATGTCCTTTGACCTGTCACAGGCAATTGCTGATCGCGCCATGCTGCATGCAGACAATTGTTATGTCGTGCCCGACATTTTGATCACATCGTATCGGTGCAGGACTCATACACAGTCGGCGACCGCCTTTCGTGGTTTCGGTGGACCGCAGGGCATGCTGGCAATGGAACGGATGATCGATGCGATTGCCCGTTCCTTAAATCTCGATCCGCTGGATGTGCGCGAAGCAAATTTTTATCCGGCCAAAGACACACCTGATCGTAACCAGTTGGGCGTAACGCCTTACGGCATGGTGGTTGAAGACTGTATCATTCAGGACCTGGTCGGTACTTTGGTGGCCAGCAGCGATTACAGGTCGCGGCGCGCGGAAATTGCGCGCTGGAATAGTGCAAGTCCTGTGCTCAAACGTGGCATATCCTTAAGCCCGGTAAAATTCGGCATCTCGTTTACCAAGACTGAATTCAATCAGGCCGGTGCGCTGGTTCATATTTATACGGATGGCTCAATCCATCTGAACCATGGCGGGACGGAAATGGGTCAGGGGCTATTCACCAAGGTGGCGCAGGTGGTGGCCGATGTCTTTGCCGTTGATCCCGCCGTGATTGCAATAACGCCAACACACACGGCCAAGGTTCCCAATACATCTGCCACGGCTGCATCCTCGGGCAGTGACCTGAATGGCAAGGCAGCGCAGAATGCCGCCCTTACCATTCGTGCGCGTCTGATCAATCACCTGTCCCAGCGCTATGGCGTATCGCCGGCGGATATCCGGTTCCGGCCCGATGGTGTGCATGTGGGGCTTGAAGTCTTTTCACTGGCTCAGGTGGCAGCATCAGCCTATGCGGCGCGTATATCGCTTTCATCTACCGGCTTTTATGCAACACCGAAGATTCAATGGGACCGCACGATCAAACAGGGCCGCCCATTCTTCTATTTCGCCTATGGCGCAGCAGTCAGCGAGGTTGTGATTGACACCCTGACCGGTGAACACCGGATTTTGCGGGCGGATATTCTGCATGATGCAGGGCGGTCATTGAATCCGGCACTGGATCTTGGCCAGATCGAAGGGGGGTATGTTCAGGGTGCGGGCTGGCTGACCACCGAAGAACTGGTCTATGATCAGAAAGGCAAACTGCTGACACACGCACCCAGCACCTATAAAATTCCTACCTGCGGGGACCGTCCGCAGGATATGCGCATTGCCCTTTATGCGCGGGGTGAAAATATCGAAGAGACAATTCATCGATCAAAGGCTGTGGGCGAACCACCGCTGATGCTGGGGCATTCGGTTCTTCTGGCGCTGATAGATGCCATTGCACAGGCAAATCCCGATCAGGGTGAGCCGCAGCTGGATGCGCCTGCAACACCTGAACGGGTCCTGCGCGCGTTGGGGGGATTTTGATGCCGCGTCACGATCAGGTGCGCGTCACCATCATAAAGATCGACGGATCAAGTCCGCGCGAGTTGGGCGCGTATATGGTTGTCATGGCCAATGATATTGATGGTACGATCGGCGGCGGCGCACTGGAATGGCAGGCAATTGCCGATGCCCGGAAAATGCTGGATCAGGATCTTGCCCGCTGGCATCGCGCCAGCTTTTCTGTGGCCCTTGGCCCCCAACTTGGTCAGTGCTGTGGTGGGGTGGTTCGCCTGTTATTCGAATGTCTGAGCCGCGAGGACGATGGAATCCGTGATCCAACTGGAGCAGCGGTGGCCGTTGTGCCACTGGATTCAGGTGCTGCTCCCGTGCTGGTGGCAGACCGCAGCAAGGCCCGAACATTGCCGATGACGATTGCCCGTCTGGTCGGGCATATTCTTTCAGGGACTGCTCCGCGCCAGATGCAATTGATGGAACCCCGATCCGGTGGCTTCTGGATTGAACCCGCGCCATCTTTGGCAACGCCATTATTCCTGTATGGGGCCGGACATGTGGGCCGGGCGGTTGTGGCGGCCTCGCGCGATCTGCCATTTGATCTGCACTGGATCGACATTGATCGGCAGCGCTTTCCTGATGCAATACCAGCAGGTGTTACATCCATTCCGGCCACTGACCCCACGATCATCGCGCGCGCGGCTTCCCAGAACGCATTCCATCTTGTCATGACGCATTCTCACGCGCTTGATCTATCCATATGCGCAGCTGTTCTGGCGCGGGGCGATTTCGCCTATCTGGGCGTCATCGGGTCGATGACAAAGCGCGCACGGTTTTTATCACGTCTGACACAGCTTTGCCTTGGGCCCATGGCACATCAGCATATGCACTGTCCAATCGGCAACGGCGCCCTGTCGGGCAAGCAACCCGGTGTCATTGCCATTTCAATACTGGCAGATCTGATCCAGCGGGTGGAGCTTCGTGCCTCACAGAACGGAAACATCGGGGCGATACCTGCGATGGTCGGGGGAAATTGATGGATGCGCTTGGGCTGGGGCCGTTCCTGATAGGCTGGCTGGAACTGGCCGTGCGCTGGTTCCATGTGATTGCCGGAATCGCGTGGATTGGCAGTTCATTTTATTTTATCGCGCTGGATTTCAGTTTGAAAAAGCGCGACGGCCTGCCCGATCAGGCCTATGGCGAAGCCTGGCAGGTTCATGGTGGTGGCTTCTACCATATGGTGAAATATCTGGTGGCACCGGCGCGCATGCCCGATGAACTGACCTGGTTCAAATGGGAAAGCTATGCTACCTGGTTTTCGGGTTTTGCGCTGCTGGTGCTTGTCTATTATTTCAACGCCTCGCTGTACCTGATCGACCCGAATGTTGTCATCCTGTCGCCAGTGATGGCGATCACCTACAGCCTGATTGGTCTGGCATCAGGCTGGCTGGTATACGATCTGTTGTGTCGTTCGCCGCTGGGTTCCAGTGTCTGGGGGTTGGGCCTTGGTGGATTTGTCGGGCTGGTTGGCGCAAGCTATGGCTACACGCTGCTATTTTCCGGGCGCGGGGCAATGATGCAGATGGGCGCGCTGATCGGCACGATCATGGCGGCCAATGTGTTTATGGTGATCATTCCCGGCCAGACCAGAGTCGTGGCGGACCTGATCGCGGGAAGGCGTCCTGATCCGGGGATTGGCGCACGGGCCAAACAGCGTTCCCTGCACAATAATTATCTGACCTTGCCTGTCGTGTTCATCATGATTGCCAATCATTATCCGATGATGTTTGCCAATCGCCTGAACTGGGCCATTCTGGCTGTCGTCCTGATCATGGGCGCGCTGATCCGGCATTTTTTCAACACCCGCCATCAGGGTCAGCCATCGCCCTGGTGGACGTTGGGGGCCAGTGGGGCGGGTGCCATAGTCATTGTATTCTTGAGCTGGCAGGGGTCCAATCTGGCACAGCTTGAACAAAGGGCGGCCAGCTTTCCCCCGGTTGAGGCACAGGCGCTGGCACACGCCGTGATCGAGACCCGTTGCGTCGTCTGTCATGCAGCACAGCCGGTCTGGGCCGATCTGTCGGGACCGCCCAAAGGAACGCGCTTTGACGATCCAACCCTGATTGAATCTCATCGTCAGAAAATTGCCGACTGGGCGGTTGCAACCCACGCGATGCCGCCGGGAAATGTGACGGACATTTCTGATGAGGAACGTGTTATTCTTGCCAACTGGCTAAGGAATTCAAAGGTTGAAGGCGTGATGCCATGACTGAGGGAAAATCCGCCTACCCCCGTGACATGCATGGCTATGGGCGAACACCGCCGCAGGCGCACTGGCCTGATGATGCCCGCGTCGCCGTCCAATTCGTGATCAATTACGAAGAAGGGGGCGAGAATAATATTCTCCATGGGGACGCTGCATCGGAAGCGTTTCTGTCCGAAATCATTGGCGCCGAACCCTGGATCGGCCAGCGGCACATGAATATGGAATCCATCTATGAATATGGTGCGCGCGCAGGGTTCTGGCGGCTGTGGCGCATGTTTACCGGGCGCCAGGTGCCCGTCACGGTTTATGGTGTTGCAACCGCGCTGGCGCGCGCGCCGGAACAGGTGGCAGCCATGCGTGAAGCGGATTGGGAAATTGCCAGCCACGGTCTGAAATGGATCGACTATCGCCGCATTCCCCGCGCGCAGGAGGCTGAAGATCTGAAATCGGCGATTGCGATCCACACCCATGTCACGGGCGCCCCGCCACAGGGATTCTACCTCGGGCGATGTTCCGAAAATACAGTTGAACTTGTGATGGAAGAAGGCAGTTTTGTCTATTCATCGGATTCCTATGCCGATGACCTGCCTTACTGGATTGGGGGACCAAAGGGACCGCATCTGATTATCCCCTATACACTTGATGCCAATGACATGCGTTTTGCCACCAATCAGGGGTTCAACGCGGGTAGTCAGTTTTTCGAATATCTCAAAGACAGTTTCGATGTGCTTTATGCCGAGGGGGCAGACCGGCCCCGGATGTTATCTATCGGTCTGCACTGCCGTCTGGTGGGCAGGCCCGGACGGGCGGCAGCGCTTGCGCGCTTTATCGATTATGTCATGGGCCATGAAAAAGTCTGGGTTGCCAGGCGTATTGATATTGCGCGGCACTGGCAGCGCGTTCATCCGGCAGTGCCTGCATGACCATGATCAATGGCGACTGGGTCATGGCACGTGTGGCCGAACTGGCAAAACTGTCGGATGAAGAAGGCAGGCTTACCCGTCTGTTTTTGTCACCCGCCCACCAGCGCGGCTGTGCGCAAGTTGGTGACTGGATGCGGGCAGCGGGTATGCATGTGCGTCAGGATGCAATTGCCAATGTTATCGGCCGGTATGAAGGCCATGGGCCCCACGCCCCGGCACTGATTATCGGTTCCCATATTGATACGGTGCGTGATGCTGGCTGGTATGATGGCAATCTGGGTGTCATCCTTGGCATTGCGGCGGTTCGGCGTTTGCATGAAACAGGGACACATTTTCCCTTTGCGATTGAAGTGATTGCATTTGGCGATGAAGAAAACTTGCGTTTTCCAACCTCCCTGCTGGGTTCGTGCGCGCTGGCTGGAAAATTGACCCCCGGTGAACTGGATGCAAAAGATGTATCAGGCATCAGCGTGCGCGAGGAACTGATGCGCTGGGGCCTTGATCCGAATTCCCTGGCCGATGCGGCGCGACCCAAAACTGACGCGCTGGCCTATATCGAGGTTCATATCGAACAGGGTCCGGTTCTGGATCGCGCTGATCTGCCCTTAGGCATTGTTACCGCCATCAATGGTGCAACGCGCTGGCGTGTGACGCTGACCGGCATGGCGGGCCATGCGGGCACCGTTCCCATGACCATGCGTCAGGATGCGCTGGCAGGATTTGCGGAAATTACATTGGCTGTCGAGGCATTGGGCAATTCCGTACCTGGATTGGTGGCGACGGTCGGTCAGGTTTCAGCCAGACCGGGTGCGGCCAATGTAATCGCAGGACAAGTGTTATTTACCATTGATACCCGTCATAGCGATGATGATATCAGGCGCACGGCATTGGATCAGCTGGATGGATTGCTGAAGGATATTGCCTCGCGCAGGCAGCTGATCTTGGCTGTTGAACGATACTATGATGCACCTGCTGCACCCTGTGACCGGCATTTGCAGAAAGCCTGGGCGGACAGTCTGATCAGGCTTGGTATAACGGTTCATCATCTGGCCAGCGGTGCCGGGCATGATGCCATGGCTTTGGCGGGGCATTGGCCCATGGCCATGCTGTTTGTGCGCTGTGACAAGGGGATCAGTCACAATCCGCGGGAATCAATTCTTGCCGCTGATGCTGATCTGGCATTATCGGTTTTATGCGACTTCATCAGCCACTTTGACCTGGCTGAACTTGATCGAGATTCATGATGACGAAAAATCCTTCACCCGCCCAGATGCCAGTATCCGCTTTTTACGGCGAGATCGATCCACCGCAACGTCTGTTGATGGGGCCGGGTCCTGCCAATGTTCACCCGCGCGTGCTGCGCGCCATGTCGGCACAGATGCTGGGTCAGTTTGATCCGGAATTCACGGTCTATATGGATGAAACCATGGCGCTGTATCGTCAGGTGTTTCAGACCGACAATCATTGGACCATGCTGATTGATGGCACGGCCCGCGCGGCCATAGAAGCGGCATTGGTATCACTGATTGCCCCTGATGATCTGGTACTGGTTTTGCGTTTTGGCCGGTTCGGATTATTGCTTACCGAAATTGTCCAGCGCTGCGGCGGACGGATCGAGGCGCTTGATGCGCCATGGGGCGAAGTTCTTTCGCTGGATCAGATTGAAGAGGCAGTTCGGCGCCTGCGTCCGAAAGTGCTGGCCGTTGTCCATGGGGATACATCAACCACCATGGCGCAGCCGCTGGATGGCATCGGTGCGATCTGTCGCAAATATGATTGCCTGACCTATGTCGATGCAACGGCAACGCTGAGCGGCATGGACCTGAACGTGGACCGGCTGGGTCTGGACGTGGTGACCGCAGGGCTTCAGAAATGTCTGGGTGGTCCGGCGGGCTCAGCACCGATCACCATTTCACCGCAGGCGGCTGAGGCGATATTCCATCGCCGCCATGTGGAAAAAGGCATAGCGCCCGCCGACCTGAAACCAGGTAACGGCCCGATGATCCGGTCCAATTATCTCGATCTGGCCATGATCATGGATTACTGGTCGGAACGGCGTCTGAACCATCACACAGAATCTGCAACGATGCTTTATGGCGCCCGCGAATGCGCCCGCGTCGCCCTGCAGGAAGGTCTGGCCAATCGGTTCAGGCGCCATGATCAGGCAAGCCGGGCCATGGTTGCCGGATTGCAGGCCATGGGACTCACACTTTTCGGCGACCTGTCCAATAAGATGAGCAATGTGACCGGCATTGAAATCCCTTCTGGCATTGATGGTGAAAAGCTGCGCGGCCTGATGCGCGATGATTTTCAGATCGAAATAGGCTCTTCATTCGGCCCGCTAAAGGGGCGTATCTGGCGTATCGGTGCCATGGGGTATAATTGCCACAAACATAATGTGCTGATTACGCTTTGCGCGTTAGAGACAACGCTGCGCAAAACGGGATATGGTGTGACCGCCGGGGCTGGTGCGGATTCGGCCTTAAGTGTTTATGATGGCCAGGCTTAGGAAAAATTCCCCACCCGCCAAAAAGCTGCTGGATGCCATTGATCTGCGCATCCTGGAAATCCTGCAGGTGGATGGTCGGATCACCAATCAGGATCTGTCTGATCAGGTGGGGCTAAGTCCCCGGCCATGTCTTGAACGTGTAAGGCGGCTTGAGAAAAAGAGGTTTATTTCTGGCTATTCGGCACGGATTGACCTAGCGAAAGTTCAAGCCGCCGTGCGGATTGTTGCCCAGATACAATTGGCCGATTATCGCCGGGACAGGGCATTGATTTTCGAACGGCATCTGTTGGCCTGTCCCGAAGTGATTTCATTTTTCGAAGTCAGCGGCGCTTTTGATTATATGGCCCTTATGATCTGTGACAGCATCGATGCCTATCAGTCGATGACAGCGAGCTGGCTTGATGATTCCGATTTCGGCATCGCGCGGATTGTTTCAAATGTCGTGCTGCGTACGATGCGTGAAAACGGGCCTATGCCGCTTGGGCTACCTGCCGCGAGCGACGATCAAGCGCCAGGGTAAGGCAAAATGCCGATCCACCGCTGAGCGCGAATGGTTCAAGTGGAACCTGATGCACCCGATAGCCATGTTCTGTGATCGTCAGATTCAGTTCATGGGAACAGTCGCACAAAACCAGATCGCGCCCAAGGCAGACTGCATTCGCCGCCAGTCTGGCAGCACTGTCCGGGGGTACAGGGATCATATTGTGGCTGCCGACCATATCGCGGATCCTGGCCAGATCAGCAGGTGAAAATGCGGCTTCAACGACCAGTATCTCACCGCCTGACAGGGGGCAAAGTGCGGTATCCATGTGATAGAAATGAGGGTTCACCAGTTCCAGCGCGACAACAGTCTGACCAAATATTTTTTCCAATATGTCGGCTGCCGCCCTATCGGATCGCGGTCCAAATCCCAGCCAGAAACATTGGCGGGTCGAATCCCACACACAATCGCCCGCGCCTTCCAGACACACGGCTTCCGGCATCATATGCACCTGATCGATCAGGCCGCGCGTGCTTAATCGGCGAAAGAAATTTTCAAATATGGCGGTCTCACCCTGGCGTTCCTTGTGCCGAAACCGGGCGATCAGGGCCTTGCCGTCCAAGACCACGGCTGCATTGGCAGTAAAAACCAGATCAGGTAGACCATCCACCGGTTCGACAAAGTCAATTTCAGCGCCGAGCCCCCGAAATGTTTCAACCAGCTGATGCCAGCCGTTTTTTGCCTGCATCCGCAAGCTATCACGCTTAATCGTCCATTGATCCGGTTGCATCCACGGATTGATTGTGTAGCTGACGTCAAAGCGATCCGGTGCACACATGGCAAGGCGTCTGGGCATTATCATTCCCCACAAGGTGGTCGATTATGACTCAGTTTCGTCTGGCTGATGCTGTCGAATTGGACGCCTGATGCGACCGGATCTGTCGTCGGGTGACAGTTGGGACACTGAAACGTCCAAATATGTCGCCAAGAGCGTGATGGCTGATTCGACGATCAAGGTCTTGCATCACACCCAATATGTCTAATCTGATTTTACGCGTAGGTCTGCCTTGCAACGCTTGGAACAGGTTTTTACCTGGTCCCAGTCGCGGCGCCACTTTTTGCGCCAGGTGAACGGGCGCTTACAAACTGCACAGATTTTTTCCGGCAGATTGGACTTCGTGTATTTCTCTGCAGGCACCGTGTGCGAAAGCTCTTAGGCGAACCGGACCTAAAAGCCCAGTTCGCTCATGGCGACTACCCGATGTTCGCGGGCGCTGATTTCTGCGGCCAGACCCATGGCCACCGCCCGCAATCCGTCATCGGCCGTGACTTCTATCGGTCCTAACCCTTGAATAGCGTCCAGGAATTTACGCTGCTGATAAAACGTAGCGCCATGGTGGCTGCCAGCATTAAGGGCGGTTTCATCAACGGTCACATGGCGGCGTTCGGTTTTCGTAGGGTTCCGGAAACCAACCCGCGGTGAATAGACGATGTCGCCGGATGGAATAAACACTTCAAGCTTTGCTTTGTCGCCTGTGGCTGCGATTTCTTCCTGATTGTCGGACCCATCTGCAAACATACACAAGTCCAGCATGGCGCGTACGCCGTTTGCAAAGTCCACCACCGTGTAACTGTTATCTATGATATCGGGCTTTGCGCCGCCATACCGTTCGTCCTGATGATTGACATCCATGGCTCCGGAACAGAACACACGCACAGGTTCAGCCCCGACAATCAGCCGCATCAGGTCAAAGAAATGGCAGCACTTTTCGACCATGGTGCCACCGGTGTTGACGCTGAAGCGGTTCCAGTCGCCGACCTTGACCAAAAAGGGAAACCGGTGCTCGCGAATAGCCAACATCTGCAGGCGCCCGATTTTGCCGCTGCGGATGTCCTCGATAAAGGCCGCCGCTGGCGGCATATAGCGGTATTCCATGCCCACCCAAAAGACACCCTTGTGGGTTTTGGCCGCTTCAGCCAGTGCTTTTGCGTCCGCCAGCGTCGTCGCCAACGGCTTCTCGCACAGTATATGGGTTTTGGTTCCCATCAGCGGGCCAAGAACATCATGATGCGTAAAATTCGGTGATGACAGGATTACAGCGTCAAATGCCTGTCCGTTTAACAGTGAAGGCACATCGGCAAAGTGCGCAACTTTTTCGGGAATAATAGCCTGGGTTTGACTGATACTGTCGGCGACTGGATCAACGAGCGCCACAATCTGCGCTTCGGGCATTAGATTCAGATTTCTGATGTGCTCCCTGCCCATCATGCCTGTTCCGATCAGGGCAAAGCGAATCTTATTGGTCATTTCCCGTTCCATTTTGGTAAATTGAAAACTGGGTATGATCGTTTCCCGTTCGATTGCCAAGAGGGATGTTGCGACCTTGTAACTTGCTCGCAAACGCGCCTTCGGCTAGAAGCATGTTAGAAATGTGTCACCGATACGCTGTCACATTGTCTTTTTCGCCTGCCTTCAGGCTGTTTTGTAAATAATGCGAACGACTTAGGGGATGGAAATGCTGGATTTTGACGGCGCGATGGCTGTAGAGGCGAATCGTGGAACAAAGGCCCAATTGAAATTAACGATTGGTTTGGTGGCGGCTTTAATGGCCTCTACCGCGCTGATCATGCCTGCCACAGCGCAGGCCCAGTCATCCACGGCCACGAAAGCGTCGGCCGATGCCAAGCAGAGCCCCGAAGAAGTTGTGGTCACCGCGCGCCGCCGGACCGAGACTTTGCAGTCCGTTCCTGTGGCAGTCAGCGTTGTCTCGGGCGCCCTGGCGCTCAAGGAAAACCGGAACAATGTCCCCGATCTGATTGCGGTTATTCCCAGCGTGGAATTTCGTGCCCAGCCATCAAACAAGGATCAGGACATCCTGATTCGCGGCCTTGGCACCATTACAACCTCTGCCGGTGCTGAACCGACTGTTTCAACGGTCGTGGATGGCGTGGTGCTTGCCCGGCCGGGGCAGATGGTTTCCGACATGCTTGATATCGATCATATCGAAGTTTTGCGCGGTCCGCAGGGAACACTGTTCGGCAAGAATGCATCGGCGGGTGTTCTGAACGTGATCAGCAAAAACCCGACACCGGATCTGGGTGGGTTTTTCGACGCTTCCTATTATGAAGGGAATGAATATCGTTTTGCCGGCGCCGTGAATGGCGAATTGATCAAAAACCAGTTGAGCGCCCGTATAACAGGCCTGGTCAGCAGCTATGACGGTAATGTCAAGAACATCAATAATGGTTCAGACGTTAACGGTTACGACCGCAAAGGCTTTCGGGCAAAATTCCTGTACACCCCGACAAATAATCTGAGCGTTCTGGTCGGCGGCGACTATATGTACACCAAGCAGACGATCAGCTCGGTTTACATCGCGAATTATAACATCAACTATCCGGCGGGTATCCAGACATACAGCGCCAATCTGCTCAAGGCGCTGAACAATGTGGGGATCACGCCCTCGCTCAGCAACCTGTCAGCCAATATCAACTCACCCAGCGCTGACGTTGATCTGACGGCTGGGACATTTGTTCAGGCAGACTATAACCTGTCCGGCTATACCCTGACCTCTATTACCGCCTATCGTTACTGGCGCAATGTGCAGAGCCAGGACCTGGATTCATTCCCGGGGCTGACAACGCTGACCCCGACCCAGCAGGTCGACCTGGGACATGTGTTTGAGCATCAATATTCCGAAGAAGTGCGTCTGGCCTCGCCCAAGGGTGGTCTGATTGATTATCAGATTGGTGGCTTTTTCATGCACGCACCTGACAAGGAAACCTATCGTCGCGACACAACGCAATTACTGGCAAGTGGCTCGACGGTAGCGAATTTTGGCTTTAACAGCTTTGGTGCGACCAGCACCAACTATTCGCTCTTTGGTGAAGCAAATATCAATGTGACCAGCGATTTCCGGATCATTGCCGGATTGCGGTCAGTGAAAGATGACCTTCGTTTTTATACAAGCCGCGCCGCTTCATCGGCGGTCGCAGTGCCTGGCATCAACCCGGCGTTTAACGGCAGCGGTTCGACCAGCGTCAACGATTATGCAGCACGTGCCGGTCTGCAATATGACATCAGCCCGTCGATCAATACGTATGCTACCTATTCACGTGGCTATAAGGGACCTGCGTTCAACGTCTTCTTTAATATGACAGCACTGCAGACCAATGCGCTGTCGCCGGAAACGTCGGATGCCTATGAAATCGGCCTGAAGTCAAAACTTCTTGATAACAAGCTGCAGTTCAATGTCGCACTGTTTGATGACAAGGTTTCAAACTATCAGGCCAACCAGCCTGATCTGGTTGCTGGCACGGTTGTCACCCGCCTGATTAACGCAGGTCAGGTGTCCACAAAGGGCATTGAAATTGACACAGTGGCCAAGGTTATCACTGACCTGACTCTGACCGGTGCATTCAGCTATGTTGATGCCAAGATCGATAATTTCAACTGCCCGCCGGGCGCTGCAGTCAGCTGCAACGTCAATGGCAAGCCGCTGCCGTTTGCGCCTAAGTCAAAATTCCACATTCGGGCCGACTATCTGGCCTATGCGATGGGTCCGTATGAAGTAAATCTGGCAACAGATTATTCCTATCAGTCCAAGCAGCAGGACAGTATTTCGCAGACCCCGGACACGATCCAGCCTGCGTATGGGATCTGGAATGCGTCAATTTCTTTGACGAACACGAAATCGGATTGGGACACGCGCGTATTTGTGCGCAACCTCGCCGACAAACACTATTACACGATTGTAAGTGAAGGGAACGGCGGACTGATCGGTCTTCCGGCACGTGATTTCAATCGCTATGTCGGCGTGACGTTCCACAAGAACTTCTGATACGCCCAACTGACAGTTGGTTTGGCAAGGGACGCCCCGTATGACGGGGCGTCCTTTGTCGTTTTTCCGCAGGCGCATTGTTGAAGCGTGTGGCTATTGCCAAAAAGCTGCGTTGACGACTGATCCGGTTTTGGCCATGGTCTTTTCTGCAAAGCGCCTTAAGAATTCAATGAGCGCGGTGGGGAGGTAGCCAGACATGATTTCAGCCCATGAAAACATCGGATCACCACAGACAGTGCTGGCAAATTATGGCGAACATCAGAACCAGTTTGCGCGCGAAGGCTATACGGTTTTTGACCGTGTTCTTGTAGGTCCCATGCTGGACCTGTTGCGCGCCCAATGTGCTGAATTCATTGCGCGCGAAGATGCGCGCAT
>CAISDR010000454.1 GCA_903884125.1 uncultured bacterium | reverse complement strand
GTTCGGCGCATCCCCAGAAGATAGCTAAGAAATTTAGTTAATTGAACCCTGGGAATTCATTTCATACCCAACGACCCCCCATAAGTATTTAAATAAAATTCATTTCCCGTGATAGACGCCCTGCCTTTTTTCGGCAAAAGCCGCCAGCGCTTCCTGGTGATCCTCGGTCAGATGGGCAAGTGCCTGGAACCCGGCTGACATATCCAGCATGGCGTCGAAGCTGGCTGACATTCCTTCGCGCAACATCTTCTTGGTCATGCGCAATACATCTGGCGGCTGCAAAGCCATTCTGCTGGCTAGTTTCTGGGCTTCGGCCATCAGTTCGGTATCGGGTACCACTTTGGAGATGAGACCGATCCGCATGGCTTCATCAGCCGGAATCACATCGCCGGTAAAAAAGAGCTCCGAAGCTTTGGCCAGGCCGATAATCTTAGGCAGCAACCAGGTGCCGCCATCGCCGGGTATCAGACCAATCTTTAGAAAAGTAACCCCGAATATGGCGCTGGCTGCGGCCAGGCGCGTATCACACAGACAGGCGACATCATTACCAAGTCCAATGGCAGGTCCATTCACCGCTGCGATCGTTGGCACTTCTATCGACCATACTGCCCGTACAATTCGATGGACCGTATTGCGATAGTTTTCACGCAGGGCAACGCCGCCGCCTTCAAACATGCCACCGCGTTCACGCATGGCTTTGACATTGCCGCCCGCCGAAAACGCCTTGCCCGCACCGGTAAGGATAACGGCACGCACGCTGCGGTCGGCATTGATGCGCGCGGCAGCGTCAACCCACACCTGAATTTCCGATTTTTCACCCAGCGCATTGCGCGTATCCGGCCGGTTGATCGTCAGGGTGACGACGGGCCCGTTTTGTTCATAGAGCAAAGCATCACTCATCATTCTTACTCCAGCCAGATCAGTTTCAGTCGGGACACCTTGCTACTAACCTTTTGCCGCCGGTTCGGCGACCAGCGTCATCATGCGCTGCGATCCTTCATTCAGGGTGAAATATTCCTTTGCCCCGGACATATCGGAAATCTTGCCCCAGTTTGCCGCAACATCTTCGGGCGACGGATCAGCACCCAGCGCCATACCTTCGGATTCCATCATGCGCGCGCGAGCATAAAACCCAGCCCCCGCCACCATGATTTCGCCGGTGGGTGCATCGTCAGAACACAGGAACATGACCCCGGATGTGACAAAATCAGGCTTCAGCATGGACAGCATGGCCGGGGGCATCAGGTTTTCGGTCATCCGTGTTGCCGCCACCGGTGCGACTGTATTGACCTTGATATTGGTTTTCTGGCCTTCAATCTTCAGCGTGTTCATAAAGCCCACCTGACCCAGTTTCGCCGCGCCATAATTGGTCTGGCCGAAATTGCCGTAGAGTCCAGTCGGGCTGGTGGTCATGACAATACGGCCATAATTTCGTTCAACCATGTGTGGCCAGACAGCTTTGGTGCAATAGACCGCACCCATCAGATGCACATCGACCACAAACTGGAAATCATCGAGCGTCACTTTGGAAAATGACTTGTCGCGCAATACACCGGCATTGTTGATCAGGATATCGATCTGCCCGAACGCATCCAGGGTCTGCCTGACCATCAGATCAACACCAGCCCGGTCAGTAACCGATGATCCGTTCGCAATCGCCTGCCCGCCATTTGCCTTGATTTCTGCGACCACAGCGTCTGCCGCCGCCGAGGATCCACCCGACCCGTCGACCGATCCGCCCAGATCGTTGATGACAACCTTGGCACCACGTGCCGCCAGGGCAAGCGCATGGCAGCGGCCAAGACCACCACCGGATCCGGTTACGATTGCGACTTTACCGTCAAAGCGAATGGACATGAGCGCGCCTCCCCTATTTCAAAATGCGCGCTATTTGTGGACCGGCAGATGGCGACCGGTCAAGGCGTGTCGTGCCCTTTCAGCCCTGCTGGAAGTTCACAGGGATTTTGATCAGATTGCCGCTACCTGCGGGGTGGGATCTGTGCCCTTGAACAGGCCAAGCGGCCGATAAGGCACGGTCGGAAAAACCTTGGCAATCTGTGTATTGCCAAGCCGTCGTACCAGCAGTTCCGATAAAATCTGCCGGTAATCGGTGGTAACCGCCAGGTCCAGACCCTGATCGAGTTTTGCGGTCGCAAGGGTTGGCCAGTTTCCGTAAATCCTGCCACCATTCACATTGCCGCCCAGCACCGTAAACACCGACCCGTGACCATGATCTGTCCCACCATTGGCGTTTTCTTTCAAACGCCGGCCGAATTCCGTCATCGCAACAATGGTCAGGCGCCCCTGAAATGCGGCCATATCGGACCAGAACCCGCTTAATGCTTCGGACAACTGTGTAAACTGTGTGTTCAACCGCGCATTCTGTGCCGCATGGGTATCCCATCCACCAAAATCAATCGTTGCATATTGCAGGCCGACATTGATCTTGGCCAGTTGCGCCACTGTCTTCAGCTGATCAGCAAGCGCACTATTACCATAGGTGACGCCCGCGTCGGGCGTGTAGGGGGCAATGGCACCTGTTGAGGTCCTTGGGGCCGCGCGCAGGACATCCGCCACATCATTCAGGGTCTGAAGTGCCTGGGACTGATAATCCGTGCTGCCGCTGGCCAGGATGCGCGATAATGCAAGCAGGTTGGGCGTGCCCCCCGAAACTGAAAAGGAAGCAAGATTAGGAATGGCGATCGCCTGAGATTCCTGGAGCAGGGATTTTGGATTGGATGTTGTCGCGGAAATAATGCTTGCCGCACCCTTGGGGGTGCCAATCGTATTCAGGTGCCGGGTCAGCCAGCCATCAAAGGCGGTTGCTTCGCCATCCCCATAACCCAGTTCCATTTTATCCTGCGCTTCAAAATGACTGCGCGAGGATGACATCAGGCCGGATGCATGAACAAAGGCCAGTTGTCCCGCATCATAAATTGGCTTAAGGGGCGCTGCTGCGCCATGCAGGCGCATATCCACACCTGCTGGACCATTACTTAAGGCAATGCCCGGTTGGGTTCCAGTGGTTGGGACGCGAACAGTTGGACGCAAAGCGATATAGTTCGGATCGTTGACGGGGGCGAGATAATGAAGCCCGTCCATCGCGCCGCGCAAAAAAATGACGACCAGAATTTCGGGATTTGGCGTATCTGCAAATGCCAGCGACAGCCCCTTCGGGCTGGCCGCCATCAACGAGCCAATCACAGCAGATTGCGTCAAAAAGCGGCGTCGCGTAAAATGCATAATCCGCTCCCTAGCGATAGGAAAATTCTTCGGTCGCGCCGATCAGGCCGACCAGCCGTCGCAGTGCATTTTCAATCTGGGTTGTATTTCCCCGATTGATCGCGGTGGTAATCCCGGCACTATCCTGGGCATCAGCTGTCAGTCCAATCAGTGTTGCAGCCGATGGCATGCCCCCCAATAATCTGTGACACCAATAGCTGATCATTCCATCTCCATTGGCACCTTTCGGACTCTGATCCAGCAGCGAACCGGACACCGCAGCCGACGACCCTGAAAAAAGGCTCAGCATGATATTCCAGGTTTTAAGCGTCGTATTTGTGTTTAGCCAGAAACTCGGCACGTCTGGATGTCCTGTGGGCGGCCCCCAGTTGAACTGAACATATCCGGTAGCCGACATCGCGTTGAATAAACTGAAGTTGGGTTGGATCCCGGCACCAATCATGCGCACCAGACCAATCACTCGTTCATAAGGTCGGCGAAATTTTGCCGCTGCGTTGGCGGGTGATTTTATTTCATCAGACAGGGCGATGACGCGCAGGACCTGTGCAATCTGGTCCGGCGCATCCTTTGCTGCGATGAATTTGGCGACTGCCTTGTCCAGCAAACTTTTCGGCGGCGTGTCCGCAACCAGACGTCGAATTATTTTTGTGCAGACAAACAGCGCGGTCGCTGGATGGAACGCGACCAGATCAAGAACTTTACGACCCGCTTCCATCGGCTGGGTCATGGTGCCAACCTGAACACCCAGAACACGGGCCAGTTGGGTCGCATGATATTCAGGAACATAGATGAATGATCCATCATTGGGATAGGTCCGGGTGCCAACTTTCTGGCCGGTGGCAATTGTCCAGCCTGACAGGGCGCGGGCGGCACCGAACACGTCATCATCAATAAAGCCGACCGGTGTTCCGCTGGCGTCCTGTGGCACAAGATCCCACGAGGCATATTGATGATCAAAATAGGCATCCCTTCCCAGCGTATGCAATTCCATCAATTCGCGCGCGTAGTTTTCATTCGGCTGATTGGCCCGGCTGAGCGCATTGTTCAGGTAAAATCCCATATCAGCCGATGTTGCAATCGCTTCAAGAAATTTTCTGAAATTGCCATTCCAGTTCTGGCGCATGATCCGGTCATAGGCCGGGAACATGGCCGCAATGGGTGTTGATGAAAACGCATCCATGTTGAAATGATTATGCCAGAATTCG
>CAISDR010000453.1 GCA_903884125.1 uncultured bacterium | reverse complement strand
GGGTGCCCTATTTATGGATCGGCAGCCTGTTGCAGTTTGGCGGTCTGGCCATCATGCCTTTTGCGCTTATTCTGCTTTCAGGTGACACGACAGGTCCGGCCTATATCGGACAGGCAGGGGCAGCACTGGCATTTTTGCTGGTGGGTGCAGGTCTTCATGCGTCTCAGACCGCTGGTCTGGCGCTTGCAACCGATCTTGCACCGGTTGAAACACATCCGCGGGTCGTAGCGCTCTTATGTGTGATGCTGCTTTTGGGCATGGTGATATCCGCGCTGGTATTTGGAGCATTTCTGTCGAACTTTTCCGAACTGCGTCTGATCCAGACGGTTCAGGGTGCAGCGGTACTGACCATCGCGCTTAACTCCATTGCCCTGTGGAAACAGGAAGCACGCAATTCCATCCCGGCACCCATTGGTCCGCCACCACGTTTCGCCGATGCACTGCGTCTTCTGGAGGACAAGGGTCAGGGTACGCGACGGATGGTGGCGATCGGTCTGGGGACAATTGGGTTTTCGATGCAGGATATTCTGCTTGAACCTTATGGCGGTGAAATTCTGCGCCTGTCAGTTGGTGCCACCACATTGATGACGGCAGCACTTGGTCTGGGCGGGGTGATTGCCTTTGTGCTGGCCGAACGTCTTTTGCGCAACGACATGGATCCCTATCGTCTGGCAGGTTTCGGGGTGGTGGCCGGCCTTGTAGCATTTGCGGCCATCATATTTGCAGCACCCCTGGAATCGCCATTGCTGTTCGGCCTGGGAACAGGGCTGATCGGTTTTGGCGGCGGGTTGTTTGCGGTTGGATCACTGACCGCGTTCATGCGCCTTGCCCATAATGGCCAGAGCGGACTTGCCCTTGGCATGTGGGGGGCGGTTCAGGCATCGGCAGCCGGTGGTGCGGCTGCATGCGGCGGCATTCTGCGTGATCTGGTGGCCCAGGCAGCATCGCGCGGGCTTCTGGGTGATGCGCTCAACGTTCCGGAAATTGGCTATTGCACAGTTTATCATCTGGAAATCGCACTTTTATTTGCAACGCTGATTGCACTTGGTCCTCTGGTTCAACGCACGCGCAAAAGCGTGATGCCTGAGCCATCGGGGCTGGATGCACTTGGCACTTACAGCTATGCCACAAAGGCGGAGGTCGGTCATGCATGACGGCGGAATAACGGGTTACATTGATGTGGCCCAGGTGGTCCTGTACGTGTTCTGGATATTCTTTGCAGGACTGATCTATTACCTTCGTCAGGAAGACAAGCGCGAAGGATATCCGCTTGTGCCTGATGGGCTGGGACGGGTGCGGTCGCAGGGATTTCCGCCGGTGCCGGCACCCAAGACCTTCATCCTTGCCCATGGTGGCACGGTTCAGGCCCCGCGTGATGAAGCACCCTGTGTGCCAGCCAATGGAACGCCCAGTGCGCGCTATATCGGCGCGCCTCTAGACCCGGTTGGCAATCCGATGCTCTCGGGCATTGGTCCGGCCTCATTCGCCCAGCGTGCGGATACACCGGACATGACCTATGAGGGCGAAATAAAGATTGTCCCGATGCGGGTCGATCACGAATTATACGTCAATCGAACCGATCCTGATCCGCGCGGTGTGAATGTCATTGGTGCTGATCGCCTATCCGCAGGCAAGGTGGTTGATATCTGGGTCGACAAGTCCGAAATGATCATTCGTTATCTGGAAGTCGAGACCAATAAAGGGGCACGTGTCCTGTTACCGATGCCACTGGCGCGGGTGACGGTGGTGCCCAAACAGGTGCTGGTCGATTCAATTCTCAGCACGCAATTCGATGACGTGCCGAAACTGGCCAGGCCGGATCAGGTCACCTTCCTGGAAGAAGACAAGATCTCTGCCTATTACGGCGGCGGCACGCTGTGGGCGACCGCTGCCCGTTCGGAGCCGCTGCTATGACCCATATGCGCGAACATGATTTTGAACCGGTAGCCGGTCTGCCCGAAGAACTGCCTGAAGGCGAGGTCCTGCTTTGGCAGGGCGCGCCGGATTGGAAAATTCTGGCCTATCGTGGCCTCTATATTCGGGCGCTCGCACCCTATTTTCTGATCATCCTTATCTGGAACTGGGCGGCGATGATTAGTGATGGCACCGCAGGTGTTGATATCGCCATCTCAATGCTGACGCTTGGTCTGGCTGCAGGCGCTGCTTTGGGCGTGATCGGCTTGTTTGCCTGGGGCAGTGCACGCACAACCATTTATTCCATCACCAACCGTCGCGTGGTTATGCGCTTTGGTCTGGCCCTGCCGATTATTATCAACCTGCCTTTCCGCATGATCGATGCCGTTGATCTGAAGATTTTGGTCGAAGGCGCATCGGGTGATGAAATCGGTGATATTGCAATGAAGATCGCACGCCATGAGCGGCTGGCTTATATGGTGTTATGGCCCCATGCCAAACCCTTTGCGCTGGCCCATGCCCAACCCATGTTCCGCGCTGTGCCAAATGCACAAAAGGCGGCAAAAATACTGGTTGAGGCGCTGGTCAAAGCTGGTGCGGTTCAAAGCTATGCCAGTAGGACCACGGATGCAGGTGCCGGTGCGCCAGCGACTGCTGCGGCCTAGGGTGGGACCAAGACCGATGACTAGCCATTCCCACGAAATCGTTTTCCCCAAAGCAGCACTTTACAGCGCAGCTGCCGTGGTGATCTTTTCCCTTGTCATCGTGGGTTCCTATCGTCTGATGGGGGGGATTGCCGGGGATCATTCCGCATCCGTCAACCTGTCACGCGACCTGTGGTTTGAAGATCGCGCCGATGGCGGCATTGATGTTCTGGACGCACGGGATCATCAGGTTGTTGATCAGCTGAAACCGGGGTCAAACGGATTTCTGCGCGCCGTATTGCGTGGCATGGTTCATGAACGCCACCGGCTGGGTGTCGTTGAAAAAAGCCCCTTTACGATTGCCCTGTGGACGGATGGCCGACTGACGGTCGAAGATCCGCAGATCCATCGCGTCGTCGAACTCAAGGCTTTCGGTCCCGATAATGCCGGTGCGTTCGAACGCCTTCTGGCAACCGGCGGGGTGTCACGGTGATGGATTGGGCAAATCCTCGTCAGGTTGATGTTGCCTGCACGTTGCGCGTCGGGCAGAGCGCGCAAAGCCTGCACGCCCATCTGGAACTGGATGCGCTCGACGTCAATCCCGGCGATATCGTTCAGCTGGTTCAGGCGGCAGCCACATCGCAGGACAGTGACGAGACGATCTATCAGGCACGCGCGGTTGTGACACGCGCTGGTCCGCTGGCGCGATTTCTGACGCGTCTGGCCGGATTTTTTCAGGTTCTGGAGCTTATTGAAGTGGGCTTTGAGCCCAAGGAGGTCAAATGAGTGCCGTTGCAATCCCATCGCTGGATCAGGCGAATGAGACAACCCGTCTGGCGTTAACCGATACGGTTTTGACCCCGCGCTTTTATACGACGGATTTTGATGCGCTTGACCGGATCGATATTTCATCTGTCCGCCCGCAATGGGATGCGTTGATGGCGGAATTCGAAGATGACGCCAATCGGAAATTCTTCACGCGTGATCAGGATTTTGACGCTGACTTTTCAAAGCTGCCTGCGGAACTGCATGCTGAGTTT
>CAISDR010000452.1 GCA_903884125.1 uncultured bacterium | reverse complement strand
TTGGGCATCTGGTCCAGGGTGGATGCGGAAAACACGTTGGGCGTGCCAAGGGCGCGGCTCAGCTGAGCGCCGTAAAGCAGCAGTCCTGCCTTATGTGCCCCCGGATTACCGATATAGACGCCAGCCGACGACCGGCCATGCCGCGCCAGAATTGGGGTCAGTCGACGGTCGATTTCACGAAAGGCTTCTTCAAAGGACGCCGGTTCAAACCGACCATTTCGCTTTATAAGCGGCTGGGTCAGGCGGTCAGGGTCTTCATGCAGGTCGCGGATGGCGACGCCTTTTGGGCAGATATAGCCATTGGAGAAAACATCCGATTCGTTGCCGCGCACTGCTTCAATTTTCTGACCGGTGATTTTCATCTCCAGCCCGCAGCAGGCCTCGCACAGCGGGCAGATTTTATACGCGGTACGGCTTGTGGTGGGCGCTTGCATGAATTTCCCCCGAATTGGCGGCTAAGGCTCTGATTTGACTTAATTGGATCATAATTCACGACCACTGTCTTTAGTCCAGAAGGGCGTTGTTCCACGCGGCGGCGGCTGACTGGAACCCAAATTATTGGCCCATTGTCATACGAAGTTCACGCAAACGCGCTATCGCCTGTTTGATGACGGGGCGATGACACATCCCGCAATGGCTTTTTGCAGATCCGAAAGGGTAAGCCAGATGCAAGAATTACTGAACCAAAGTAAGTCGGTGCGGCGGCGTCTGGGTGCTGCGGTCCATCGCCATCGGCCGATTTCAGGCATGGGCGTTCAGGAACGTCTGTTCACCATGCTGTTTTCCGGGCTCGTTTATCCCCAGATATGGGAAGATCCGGAAATTGATCTGGAGGCATTGGCGTTGACCCCGGACAGCCATATCGTGGCAATAGCTTCTGGTGGCTGTAATGTGATGAGCTATCTGGCCGCCGGGCCAAAACAGATTTCCGCAGTCGATCTTAGCCCAGCGCATGTGGCGCTGCTGCGTCTGAAACTTGCCGGGGCTGCATATCTTCCGGATTATCAGACCTTTCATCGCTTTTTTGCCCATGCAGATAGCCGCGAGAATATTAAAATTTATCGTGACTGCCTTGCCAATAATCTGGATCCAGTAACAAAAGCCTATTGGGAAAAACGCACACTGTCTGGCCGCAAGCGGATCAGTCTGTTTCAGCGCAATTTTTATCATTTCGGGGTTTTGGGGCGCTTTATTGGGGCTGCCCATATTTCAGCGAAGTTACTGGGCATTTCGTTTGATGCCTTATTCGAATGCGAAACCCTTGACGATCAGCGGCGCTATTTTGAAACGCATGTTCGCCCCAAACTAAATCGCAAGATCTTGCGCTGGGCTGTTGATCAGCCTGCAACGCTGTTCGGACTGGGCATCCCGCCTGCCCAGTTTCATGCATTGGCTGCAGGACGAAATATGCTGGATGTGCTAAGTGAGCGGTTGGAAAGACTGATCTGTGATTTTCCGATTCAGGAAAACTATTTCGCCTGGCAAGCATTTGCGAGGCGCTATTCCAACGACAGCAACGGACCCCTGCCGCCATACCTTCAGCCCTCGCATTTTGAAGCCCTGCGTCAAGGATTTCAAAGGGTCAGTATTGAAAACATTTCTGTGACGGAATTGTTGCGAGCAAAACCGTCCGCCAGCGTTGACCGGGTTGTGTTGTTAGACGCGCAGGACTGGATGACCAACGCCCAGTTAAATGACCTCTGGCAGCAGATCACGCGTAGCGCAAAAGCAGGCGCGCGGGTTATTTTCAGAACCGCCGACATCCCCAGTATTCTGCCGGGGCGGGTGGACTCCCACATTTTGGATCGCTGGGAATATCACGCCGAAGCGTCGGCTGCCTGGACCAGACGGGACCGATCATCGATCTATGGTGGCTTTCATCTTTATACACTTCTGGCAGAGGATAAATCAGCATGAACCAGGCGCTTGTCACCAAAAGTGATCATGGTGCGTTGATGAACCAGATTTATCGTCGCCAACGCTTTATCTATAACGCCACTCGGAAATATTATCTTCTTGGCCGCGACCGGTTATTAAAGGATCTGGCTGTTCCTGCTGGTGGTACGGTTCTTGAAATTGGATGTGGCACGGGTCGTAATCTCATTGCATTGGCGAAGCTTCATCCCAACGCCCAGCTATACGGCATCGATATCTCCTCGGAAATGCTGGATACTGCGCGCGCTAATGCCATACGCGCCGGTGTTGGTCATCGCATCGCGTTTTCACTGGGCGATGCCACCAGACTTGATCCTCGCGCCAGCTTCGGGCATGGCCAATTTGACCGGGTATTCTTCTCTTATTCCTTATCCATGATTCCTGATTGGGCGGGAGCACTGCATCAGGCGATCCATGTGTTGAGACCAGCCGGGCAAGCCCATGTGGTGGATTTCGGAACAGGCGATGGACTGCCCGGTTGGTTCCGTCGCCTCCTTGGCGTCTGGCTTGGGCTGTTTCATGTTACCCCGCGATCCGGGCTGGATCAGGTGCTTGATACAATATCATCGCATAAGGGCCTGAAGGTTGAATGTCGCCCGGCTTATCGCGGATATGCCGTTCTGGCCAGGATTTGCAGCCTGTCGTAATCACGCTTGCAAGTAGATGCGCCAGCGATCATCCTGAGCCCCATAAAAATCTGCGGGCTTTCATCCCCGCGTTTTAGGGGCAGGGACGATGGATTTGGATTTTCCGCAGGAATATGTGAAGTTTCGGGATGATGTCCGCACCTGGATCGAGGCCAATTATCCCGCCAGTGTCCGTGCCAAACAAAATGCCGGTGAAACCCTGTCAAAGGCGGATATCCTGTCCTGGCACAAAATTCTGAATGCCAAAGGCTGGCTGGTTCCCTCATGGCCAAAGGAATATGGCGGCACAGGCTGGCCACCGATTGCGCGCTATATTTTTTCTGAGGAATTGGCGCGTGCCAATACATCCGCCCCGGCTTTCGGCATACATATGATTGGACCGGTTCTATACACTTTTGGTACGCCCGAACAGAAGGCGCGCTTTTTGCCGCCGACGCTGTCCGGTGATATCTGGTGGTGTCAGGGCTATTCCGAACCGGGTGCCGGTTCTGATCTGGCAAGCCTTAAGACGCGTGCGGTTCGCGACGGCGATCATTACATTGTCAATGGTCAAAAGACCTGGACCACACAGGCCCATTTTGCGGACTGGGGATTTTTTCTGGTTCGGACCGATCCTAATGCCAAGCAGCAGGAGGGCATTTCATTCCTGCTGATCGATATGAAATCGCCAGGGATTACCGTGCGCCCGCTGATCACGATCGAGGGCGGGCACGAAGTAAACGAGGTATTTTTGAATGACGTGCGCGTTCCGGTGGAAAATAGGGTGCACGAGGAAAACAAAGGCTGGACAGCAGCAAAATTTCTGCTGGCCCATGAACGCAGCGGGATCGCCGGTGTCGCACGGTCAAAGCGTGGCGTCGAACGGCTGAAGTCACTGGCAAACCTTGAACGCAATGGCGAAGGTGCCAGCCTGCTGGATGATCAGGATTTCAAGCGCCGGGTGGCGGAACTGGAAATCGATCTGGCCGCGTTGGAATATACCGAACTTCGGACGCTGGCTGCCGAGAATGCTGGCCATGGACCGGGACCTGAAAGTTCGCTGCTGAAAGTGCGTGGCACAGAAATCGGACAACGCCTGACCGAAATGGTGCTGGAAGCAACCCATCATTACGCGGCCCCGAATTTCCGTGGGTTCCCAAAAGAAGGCGGCAATGCCATTCCAATCGGGCCGGATTATGCCAACCGCGCGGCGCCGGTTTATTTCAACATGCGCAAAACGTCGATCTTTGGCGGATCAAACGAAATCCAGCGCAACATTATGGCCAAAGCGGTACTGGGTCTCTAAGACCCTGCTCCCGTCACTTTGTCGTTCTAGCGCCCGACGAAAGTTGGTTTGCGCTTTTCAGTAAAGGCTTTTGCCGCTTCCTTGTGATCTTCGGTCTGGCTGGTGCGGGTCATCAGCAGGGCTTCCTGGTCCAATAGTGCGCCAAGACGGCCTTCTTCTGCCAGGTTCAGATTGCGCTTCATGTGCCCCAATGCAATGCGCGGACCATGAGCCAGTCTTTTTGCCCAGGCCATAGTCTCGGTCATCAATGCATCTGGTGGAACAACCTTGTTCACAATGCCAAGCTCCAATGCAGTTTCCGATGAAAACGCATCGCCAAAGAAATATAGCTCGCGCGCCTTGGCGGTGCCCACCAGCCGGGATAGAAAATAGCTGCCGCCGTAGTCACCGGAAAATGCCACATTGGCAAAAGCCGTCGTCATTTTGATTCCGCTGGCAGCAATGCGCAGATCACAGGCCAGTGCCAGTGAAAGTCCCGCGCCCGCAGCAGGGCCGGGCAGGGCCGCAATCGTAGGCTTGGCCATGTCATGCAGCAG
>CAISDR010000451.1 GCA_903884125.1 uncultured bacterium | reverse complement strand
CGCTGCACCAATGCTCAAGGATTGCCGCCCATGTCGGATGAACCCCAAACGCTAGAAGCACTGGAAGCCGAGTTAACGGCTGATATTTCCAACGCTGGAGATGAAGCAGCACTGGAAGCCGTGCGCGTGAAGGCGCTGGGCCAGAAGGGGTTAATAACCCTGCGCCTTAGATCACTGGGCCAAATGGACCCTGACACGCGCAAGATTCAGGGACCATTGATCAACGGTCTGCGCGACCGGTTATCCTCAGCGCTGAGTGCAGCAAAATCGGTGCTGGCGACACGGGCACTGGCCGCAAGACTTGGCCGCGAACGCATCGACATCACGCTTAGTCCAAGGCCCGATGATTTCGGCACCATTCATCCGGTAAGCCAAGTCAGCGATGAAATCATCGAGATATTTTCAGCCCTGGGCTTTGTTCTGGCCGAAGGCCCCGATATCGAAGAAGACCGCTATAATTTCACCATGCTGAATTTCCCGCCCGGTCATCCCGCGCGCGAAATGCATGACACATTTTTTCTGGACGGCACGACGGAACAGGGCGAGCGCATGTTATTGCGCACCCATACCTCACCCGTGCAGGTCCGCACGCTGCTCGCCAACAAACCACCAGTACGTGTGATCATTCCTGGCCGCACCTATCGCTGCGACAGCGATCAGACACATACGCCGATGTTTCATCAGGTCGAAGGACTGGTGATTGATCGCAACATTCATATGGGTCACCTGAAAGGCACGCTTGAGGCATTCGCCCGCGCCTTTTTCGAAATCGACAATGTGAAAATGCGTATGCGCCCCAGTCATTTTCCCTTTACCGAACCATCTGTGGAAATCGACATCGGCTGTAAGCGGTCAGGCGATGAAATCCGCATTGGTGAAGGTGATGACTGGCTGGAAATTCTGGGCTGCGGCATGGTCCATCCCAATGTCATTCGCAATTGCGGGCTGGACCCGGATGAGTGGCAGGGCTTTGCCTTTGGCTGCGGCATCGACCGTCTGGCCATGTTGAAATATGGCGCACCTGACCTGAGGGCATTTTTCGATTCCGATGTGCGCTGGCTGCGGCATTATGGCTTTCATGGTCTGGATCAGCCCAGCCTGGGCGGAGGGCTGTCCCGATGAAGTTCACCCTGTCCTGGCTTAAGGAACATCTGGAAACCGACGCCAGCGCTGCGACTATTGCGGACGCCCTGACCGATCTGGGCCTTGAGGTTGAAGGCATCGAAGACCGCGCTACAGCACTGGCCCCCTTCAAGGTCGTGCATGTGATCGAAGCACGCCCCCACCCCAATGCTGACAAGCTTAGGGTATGCGACGTGAAGACCATTGATGGGCGCGTGCAGGTGGTCTGCGGGGCACCCAACGCACGTACCGGCATGAAGGCGGTCTTTGCGCCCATGGGTTCGACCATCCCCGGCAATGGTATGGTGTTGAAACCCAGTCAGATCCGCGGTGTGGAAAGCCAGGGCATGCTGGTATCCGAACGCGAAATGGGTCTGTCGGATGAACATGACGGCATTATCGAATTATCACTGGATGCAAAAATCGGCGATGGCTTTGCCAGCCTGATGGGTCTGGATGATCCGGTGTTTGATATTGCGATCACACCCAATCGTGGCGACTGTCTGGCCGTGCGCGGTATTGCCCGCGATCTGGCGGCCAAGGGCATCGGGCAGTTGAAGCCACATGTCATCAATCCGGTCGCCGGACATTTCGACAGTCCAATTGGCGTTGGAACACAGGCACCCGAAGCCTGTTCCATATTTGCAGGCCGGATGGTGCGCGGGGTCAGGAACGGCCCATCGCCGGAATGGCTGCAACGGCGCCTGCGCGCCGTTGGTCTGCGTCCGATTTCAGCACTGGTAGACATTACCAACCTTTTGTCGCTGGATCGCGGCCGACCCTTGCATGTGTTTGATGCGGCAAAGGTGGCAGGCAATCTTTTTGCCCGTTTGGCCCATCAGGGTGAACAGATCGAAACACTGGATGGCAAGTCATACGTGCTGGACGCGGAAATGTGTGTCATTGCTGATCAAAGCGGCGCGGTCGGCATTGCCGGGATCATGGGCGGCATATCAACATCCGTCAGCGATGAAACAACCGATGTTTTTATCGAATGCGCGCTGTTTGATCCCATTCTTATCGCCCAGACCGGTCGCAAGACCGGCATCGTATCAGATGCCCGCCAGCGTTTTGAACGTGGCGTTGACCCAAGCTTTGTGATTGATGGTCTGGAGGCTGCAACACAACTGGTTTTGGATCTGTGCGGTGGAACCCCGTCGCATGCGTTGGTCGCAGGATCACCGCCGCCAACAAAGCCCGCGCTGGAACTGCGTCCCGGTCGTCTGTTGCGCCTTGCCGGTATCGACGTCACCGAGGGGGAAGCCACGCGAATTCTGGAAGCATTGGGTGCCAAAGTCACCGCGCTGCCCACACCGCAGGGCAGTGTTTTATCCGTTGTCCCGCCGAGCTGGCGACCTGATCTGCATGGCGAAGCCGATCTGATCGAAGAGATTGTCCGCGTTGTTGGCCTGTCGGCCATTCCATCCACGCCCCTGCCGCAACTGTCTGTGCCCCGTCCGGCATTGACCGCGCGTCAGGCCCGCCCGCGCATCGCCCGGCGCGCGCTGGCTGCACGCGGGATGAACGAGACAGTATCTTTTTCTTTCATCCCCCATGAACACGCAAAATTGTTCGGTCAGGTGCCGCAAGGCGTGCGGCTGTTAAATCCGATATCCGCGGACCTGGACACGATGCGGCCTAATCTTCTGGCAAGTTTAGGACAGGCTGCGATGCGCAATGCCAAGCGTGCGTTTGATGATGTGGCGCTGTTTGAGGTAGCTCCCCAATATGCCGGTATCCGCGCCAGTGATCAGTCGCTGGTGGCAGCCGGAATCCGGCGCGGGCTGTATCATGCCCGCCACTGGGCAAAGCCTACGCGTGAGGTCGATGCCTATGATGCCAAGGCTGATGCACTGGCCGTGCTGGAAGCACTGAAAGCACCTGTTTCAGGCGCCCAGATTGTAGCCGAAGCACCCCATTGGTATCATCCGGGCCGTTCGGGAACTTTGCGTCTGGGGCCAAAAGTGATCCTGGCGCATTTTGGCGAACTGCATCCGGAATTTGTTATGGCCATGGACCTGAAAGGTCGCATAATAGGTTTTGAAGTATTTCTCGATGCGCTGCCGGATGCAAAATCACGCAGCCGCACGCGCGCCAAACTGGATGCCGCCGATCTGTTACCGGTGGTTCGTGATTTTGCGTTCCTCGTAAGTGACGCAATCAGCGGTGACATAATGCTTCGCGCGGTCAGAAGTACTGATAAAGCCCTGATTGAAGATGCGCGGATATTTGATGTATTTACCGGCGAGGGTGTTGG
>CAISDR010000450.1 GCA_903884125.1 uncultured bacterium | reverse complement strand
GCCGCCAAAGCCGGTGCCAGGGCTGTGGTGGGTGTGGATTCATCAGCCCTTGCTATCGGTCTGGCCCAGCAGGCTGCGTTGAATAACAATCTTGCCGACGCGGTTCAGTTTGTCGAAGCCAATGTCTTTGAAGACGGACAGAAGCGGAATGATGCCCACGAAAAATTTGACATTGTCGTAGCAGACCCACCACCCTTCGCGCGCAGTCGCAAGGATCTTGAAAATGCCGCCAAAGGCTATAGAAAGCTGGCCCGGATGACCGCAGGTCTGGTCGCACCGGGCGGCTTCATGTTCATTGCATCGTGCTCACACAACATGCCCGCGGACCGCTTCCTGATCGAGGTCAATCGCGGTCTTGGTCAGGCCGGAAGGTCTGCCCGCGTGCTCGAACAGACCGGGGCATCCATGGACCACCCCGTCCACCCGCTATTGCCAGAAAGTGCCTATCTCAAGGGGCTTTTGCTGGCGCTGGATTAAGATTTTCGAAAGCGGGCCACCGAAAGGTCCGCCAGCGTCACCCCAAAGCGGGCCACATCCTGTGGCAGGCGATCATGCGCCACCAGTTCGCCTATGATCCGGCTCATCGCGGGTGCAGTCTGTATGCCATAACCACCCTGCCCCACAAACCACACAAAGCCGGGAACCGCCGGATCGCGGCCCACGATAGGCGTATTATCAGGGGCAAATGTTCTAAGTCCCGCCCATGTATGCGCCATGCGATTAATTTCAAAAATCGTTGCTTCTTCAATGCGCGCTGCGCCTTCGGCCACATCCATGTCTTCGGGCCAGGCGTCCATTGGTGCGCTGGGCGTTGCATCACACGGTGATCCCAGAATCCTGCCCGCATCAGGTTTGACATAAAACGTCTCGGCAGCATCAATGACCATAGGCCATGGATCAACCACAGCGCCTGCTGGAGGCGCAAAGGTGAATGCGGAACGCCGCTTTGGCACAATCCCCGCTGGCTCAACACCAAGTCGCACGGCAATCACATCACCCCAGGCGCCGGCCGCATTGACCACCAGTCCTGCATGGATTTGGCCGTTACTGGTTTCAATATCCCACACCCCGTCGCGATATGTTCCCGATAAAATCTCAACGCCGTTGCGCGTTATCGCATTGGTCTTCCGGGCATGCGCCAAAAGGCCCAAATGGATACCATTAACATCAATATCGGCGGTTACCGGATCAACAACAGCACCAGCGATACGGCCCGGACGCAGAAACGGGGCAAGCGCAAGCGTGGCTCTTTCATCCAGCAGTTCAACTTCAGGCGATGTGCGCTGAAAATTCGGCACCTGCGCGCGCAGGGCGGTCCAGTCCGTGTCAAGCGCAATTGTCAAAGTCGGCCTGCGAGACACCAGCGGATGCGGGCTGAAGCCATCGGGTGGCGCATAGTAAAACTCGCGACTGGCGGCAGTTATTGCGCGGATCGCCGCATTGCCATAGGTGGGCGTGAACATGGCGGCAGACCGGCCCGTGGTATGATAGCCATAGCTGTCTTCGCGTTCGACCAGCAACAGGCGGCCAAGGTGGCAAAGGCCCGCCGCAGCACTGGCCCCCGCAATGCCGCCACCAATCACGACAATGTCGAATGTTTCGCCCACAGAATATATCCTTAACCGCAATTGCAGCCAACTTGACCGAATAACACGTCTGGCTCAAGGTCAGCCAATATGTCACTGCCACACGATATGCCAAAACTGATCGATCTAATCAACGATGCCCCGATCGCTCACGATCGTCAAAGGGCAACCGACGGCCTGGCCGCCTTTGCTGACCTACCCCGAACCGCGGGCAATCTGCTTGCCGGTGCGATTGGCTGTTCACCCTATCTGGCCGAATTGATCAGGCTTGACCCTGAATTTGTCCGCACCTGTTTTACAACTGCACCCGAAATCCTGCTGGATCAGATCATCGATCAGATGCTTTCAGTGCAAGGTCCAATAGGTCCCGCCCTGCGTCAGGCCAAACGGCGGACGGCTCTGCTGATTGGGTTGTGTGATCTGGGCGGCGCGTGGGATGTAACGCAGGTCACTGGCGCGCTGAGTGCCTTTGCCGATTCTGCCATCGGATGCGCAGTTGACCATTTGCTGGACGAAGCTGTCGCGAATGGTCGCATTGAAATGGCGTCGGGACTGTTCGTACTGGGATTGGGAAAGCTGGGTGCGCAGGAACTGAACTATTCCAGTGACGTGGACCTGATCATTTTCTTTGATCCAGACCGGTTCAAAGCCCTGGGAAATAAAAGTGATCTCGAGCGTGCAATAACGCTGGTCCAGGGGCTGGTGCGCCTTTTGCACGATGTGACATCTGACGGCTATGTATTCCGTGTTGATCTTCGCCTGCGTCCTGATCCCGGTGCAATGCCCGTGGCCCTGTCGGTGAATGCCGCCGAATCTTATTACGAGGCGCGCGGGCAGACCTGGGAACGAGCCGCCTTTATCAAGGCGCGGGTTGTTGCGGGCGACAAGGTTGCAGGCAACGAATTCATCGCACGCATGCAGCCATTTGTTTTCCGCCGCCATTTGGACTTTGAAGCGATCAGTGAAATCCATGACATCAAGCGCAGGCTGAATGCCCATGCTGGTCACGGTGATCTGGCGGTATCCGGGCACGACATAAAGATAGGTCGGGGGGGTATTCGCGAAATTGAATTTTTTGCCCAGGGCCAGCAACTGATTGCCGGTGGGCGCGAAGTAAAATTGCGCAACCCGCGAACGTTGGCGACCTTATCCACCCTTGCAGATCTGGGCATGATCAAGGGTCAGGTATTTCGTGACCTGTCAAATGCCTATCGATATCTGCGTCAGGTTGAACATCGGCTTCAGATGATTAGCGACGAACAGACTCAACGCTTGCCGAAATCTGACCAAGGGCTGGATCACCTTGCCCGGTTCATGGGGATCGCAGATACCAAACGCTTTGTCAGCACCATTGATGCTCATCTGCGTCGGGTTGCAGATCATTATGACGCATTGTTTGCTGACGCCCCCAATACAGGCTGCGGTCTGAATTTCGATGGTCCTGATATACCCGCAGAAACACTGGAGCAATTGAAAGTATTTGGTTTTAGTGACGCTGAATTTGCGGCCCGCATCGTTCGGGCATGGGTCATGGGGCGACCGCAAAGCCTACACAATGCACGCGCGCGCGAACGACTTTCTGCCATACTCGAAGATCTGTTAATCGCAATTGGCAGAAGCGATGATCCGCGCGGTGGATTGGTGCGGCTTGATGATTTCATTCATCGGCTACCGGCAGGACTTCAGGTTTTTCATCTCTTACAGGCCAACCCACGCCTGATCAATCTGTTGGTTGATGTGTTAGGAAACGCCCCCCGACTGGCACGACTGCTGGCCAGTCAGGCTGCCAGTTTTGACGCCGTTGTAGCGCCAGGATTCTTTGAAGACCTGCCCAGGCTGAAAGTTCTGACCCGGCAGTTTGATCGTCTGTCGCCAGAACAGATTACTGATGGGATATTGCGTCTGACCAGCGAGGCCCGCCTGCGCGTCGGTCTGCAACTGTTGACCGGGCGCATTGGAGCGCAATCAGCTGGCCCCTTTCTGGCGGATCTGGCACAAGCCGCCATCGCGCGTCTTGTCCTGCACGAACGTGGCCAGTTTTCTTCACGACACGGTATAATTCCGGGTGGAGAGTTTGCGATCGTCGGTTTTGGCAGGCTGGGCGGTCGCGAACTGACGGTCACGTCTGATCTTGATCTGGTATTCATTTATGATTACCCGCCGGAAGCTTCCCAGTCTGATGGCCCAGAACCGCTGGACTGTGTGACCTGGAATCTGCGATTTAGCCAACGCCTTATTGCCGCGCTGACAGTGCAGACAGCTGATGGCGCTTTGTTTGAAGTGGATATGCGCCTGAGGCCATCGGGCAATAAAGGCCCTGTTGCGGTATCCATCGAACGGTTTGAGAATTACTATATCGGCGAAGCCTGGACCTATGAATTCATGGCAGCAACCCGGGCACGGGTTGTCTGGTCGCCGCCGAATTTGGCACACAAGATTGATGCGTGTCTGAAATCGCTGCTTTCGCGACAGCGCGATCATAAATCACTTATGACTGAAATTGCTGACATGCGCGAGCGAGTCGCCCACGCGCGACCGGCAGCCCATGTGTGGCAGCTGAAAGAGGCCAGCGGGGGGTTGATGGATATTGAATTTGCCGCCCAGGCGTTAGTGCTTGGCCATGCAGCGTCGCATCCGGCACTGATTGCGACCGACACGTTGAGCATGCTGAACAATGCGCGCAATGCCGGATTGATAACACCCGGTGATGCCGACAAATTGTGCGATGCGCTGATATTGCAACTGGACCTGCAGCAAATGCTGCGCGTGGCCCTTGATGGCGAGATTGATCCGGCACAGATCCCTCCGGGACTGGCCAATGTACTGGCACGCATCGGCCGGGTTAGAGATTTCGCCAGCCTGACCAATGCACTTGGTGTCTGCCAGTCGCAGGCGGCCAGCATTTCTAATCGTATCCTGCATCCGGAACTGCCATGAATTTTGAAAGCCCACTGACCGAAGGCCGCCTCGTCCGGCGCTACAAGCGGTTTCTGGCAGATGTGGAATTGGCAGATGGTTCGATCATCACCGCCCATTGTCCCAATCCCGGGGCCATGCTGGGCGTGGCTATTCCCGGCGGACAGGTTTTTTTGACCCACGCCAGACTTACGGCAAAATTAAGGTATGGCTGGGAACTGGCCAATGTGGATGGTGGCCTGATCGGCATCAACACCAATCGACCAAACCAGATTGTACGCGAGGCACTTGATCAGGGCCTGATCCCGGACCTGGTCCCACATGCACCTTTTCGCGCTGAGGTCCGCTACGGGACCAACAGCCGGGTGGATTTTTTGGGTTCAGGCCCCGCGGGTCGTTGTTATGTTGAAGTCAAGAATGTTCACCTGTCGCGCCATAAAGGTCTGGCGGAATTTCCCGATTGCGTGACGGCACGTGGTGCCCGTCATCTGGATGAACTGGCATTGCAGGTCGCTCAGGGGCATCGTGCTGTCATGCTTTTTCTGATCCAGCGGACGGATTGTGACAGATTTTCCCTGGCATCAGATCTGGACCCGTATTACGTGCAAAATTTCAAACGCGTCCTTTCGCTAGGCGTTGAGGCACGCGCCTATTCTTGTATGATTAATCTGCAGGGAATCCAGTTCGGGGCACCGGTGCCAATTGAATAGTTTGTTGAGTTTGCGTCATGAAAAAGCCAGTCGAGGGAAAAGCGGAACCAAAAGATGAAGATACCAAAAATGACGGTCGGCTTGGTCATCGGCAAAGATTGCGTGAACGGTTTCTGGCCCGGGGGCACGAGGCACTGGCAGATTATGAAATTCTGGAACTGATCCTTTTTCGGGCGCTACCCCGTCAGGATGTGAAACCGCTGGCCAAGCAATTGTTGGCGCATTTTGGATCGTTCTCAGAAGTGATTTCAGCAGAACCCGAACGGCTCGCCGAACTTCCGGGCATCAAGGATGCGGCCATTTCCGAATTGAAAATTGTTCAGGCTGCGGCCCATCGTCTGCTCAAAGACAAGGTCGTAGGACGCCCCGTGATC
>CAISDR010000449.1 GCA_903884125.1 uncultured bacterium | reverse complement strand
GACGGAGACTAGCCATTCGGCTGGATTCGCGCAATCTGGGACGGGAGCTTTTTTACGCCCCCTCCTTCGGTTTGGCAAAGGCTGTCACAAAAAGGTTCAGCGCCAGCCCGGCCAAAATCAGCCCGGCGGCCAGAAGTTTCCATACTGGCAGGCTTTCGCCAAGAATCAGGGCGGATGCGCCCATGCCAAAAACCGGCACAGCCAGCGCCAGCGGCACCACACGACCCGCCGGATGGCGCGCCAGCAACCAGCCCCATGCGGCATAGCCAAACATCGTATTACCCGCTGATTGCCATAATACCGCGGCCCAGGCGCCCGGACTTGCCTGTTCAATTCCCGCCAGCACCCGGTCCGGCCCTTCAAACCACATTGACAGCGCGATCAGGGGCGGCACGGAAAACATGCTGGCCCAGACCACATAGGCCAGCATATTGATCCGACCGCTGCGGCGGGCAACCAGATTGCCGCATGCCCAGGATAATGCCGCCCCCAGGGTCATGATCAGGCCCAGAATACTGGCATCCCCATCGGACTGCCGGGCAATGACCACCCCGCCCGCCAGCGCCAGCGCCAAAGCGGGTAATTGCATCAGAACAATTGGTTCCGATTCCAACCAGATGGCCAGGATCAGAAAAAAGAACACATGAGTCTGGACCACCAGACTGGCAAGCCCGGGTGAAATTTCATGACCCATGGCCAGATAAAGCAGGCCGAACTGACCAACACCAATCAGGACCCCATAAGCGATCAGATGCCACCACGGCACATCAGGACGTTTTAGAAAAAAGACCGCCGGCAGCAGGGCAAAGGTAAAGCGCAAGGCGGCAAAGGACAGGGGAGGCAGATAATCCAGCGCAATCCGGATCACGACAAAATTCGTGCCCCAGACAATGACGACCGCAAGCGCCAGCAAAAAATGGGATAGCGGTAGGGAATTATAGATTTTACCGGGCACAATAAGAACCTGTTTAGCTGGGTCGGTCATGAATTGATTTCAATTTTATGATTGTTGCAAGCGCCATGATTAATGGCCAAGGTTCCGGTCACGAAATCAAATCAGAGGGCGTCACATGAGACAGTCGTATTTTGCCATCGCCATTACTGCCATCGCGATCAGCACCGGGGCTTGTGCCCAGACGACCTATCAGGCCCCGAAAATCATCGACCGCATTTCAATCCCCGATGGTGGCTGGGACTATGCTTACAGGGATAATGATCGCAACCGCCTATATGTTGCGCGCAGCAATGGTGTCATGGCATTGGCCGGTGAACCGGCTGTGGTCACAGCCACATTCGCCCCCGGTGAACGGGTCCATGGGGTCATCACTCTGCCGGGCACCAATCTGGCGGTAAGTACCAATGCCGAGACGAACTCGGCCAAATTTTTTGATGCCGATAACGGCGCGGTCATAGCCAGCGTCCCCACCGGTCAAAATCCCGACGCGCTGGTTTACGAACCCAGATCCGGGCTGGTCGCTGTCATGAACGGCAAGTCTCAGGATGTAACCCTTATCGACCCGAAAACACAGACTGCGATAGGCACGATTGCGGTTGGCGGTAAGCTGGAATTTTCAGTGGCAAATGGAACCGGCCTGGTCTTTGTCAATATTGAAGACAGATCCGAAATCGCCGTCGTTGATATTGCTGCGCGCAAGGTCACCAACCGATTCAAATTGGCCAATTGCGAAGAGCCGACCGGCATTGACCGCGATGGGGCATTTGGTGTGCTGATTACCGCCTGTGGCGGGGGAAGCGCGCTGGTTGTTGACGAGACAAGCGGGAAAGTTGTCGCCCATTTCCCAATTGGCAAGGGCGCAGATGCTGTCATCTTTGACCCATCGCGCCATCTGGCGTTCATACCATCGGGTTCAGCCGGAACGTTGGCCACAATCCGAATTGACGGCAAAAACGCGGCAAGCCTGCTTGGCACCGTGCCCACACAGACGTCCGCGCGCACGGGCGCTATGGACTTTAATTCTGGCAGACTTTATCTGATGGCTGCCCGGTATGCTGCCGCCAAAGAGGGCGAGCGGCCAAAGCCAGTTCCCGGATCGTTTGAGCTACTTGTGCTTTCGACGAAGTAACATCAACCAAAGCGGCCGGTGATATATTCTTCCGTACGCCGGCCTTTGGGATTGGTGAACATGGTTTCGGTCGCGCCATATTCGATCAACCGGCCCAGATACATGAACGCCGTGTTATCGGATATGCGCGCGGCCTGCTGCATGTTGTGGGTCACGATCACAATCGTATAGGACCCGCGCAACTCGTCGATCAGCTCTTCGATTTTCAGCGTGGCAATCGGATCCAGTGCTGAACAGGGTTCATCCATCAACAGCACATCAGGATTGGCTGCAATTGCACGCGCAATACAAAGCCGCTGCTGCTGGCCACCTGACATGCCCAGCGCCGACTGGTCCAGACGATCTTTCACTTCATCCCAGAGTGCCGCACCGCGCAGGGCCGCTTCTGTTGCTTCGGCCAGAATCTTGCGATCGGTCACGCCATCGATCTTCAAGGGGTACGTGACATTTTCGGCAATCGACATCGGGAACGGATTGGGCTTTTGAAACACCATGCCCATGCGCTTGCGCAGAGCGATGACATCAACCTGCGGGCCGAATAGCGGTTCACCATCGAGCGTGATCGATCCGCTAACCCGCAGACCGTCGATCAGATCGTTCATCCGGTTGAGCGAGCGCAACAAGGTCGACTTGCCACAACCCGATGGTCCGATCAGGGCAGTGACCAGACCTCTTTCGATCTTCAGCGTATTGTTGTGCAGAGCCTGGGTTGCGCCATACCAAAGACAGAAATCGTCGATATTCAGCTGCGTGCCGTTTTGCCCTTCGGTAATATGATAAATCGTCGGGTCAAATTCCAGCGGCGACACTGGCTGCGGCTTTAAGGCGGGACTGGCCATAATCTCTACTCCGGTCTCATCGAATGACGGACAATTGGAAATGACAAGCGATCAAAACTGGCTGCCTTGAAAACGCTTTTTCAGGCGGGCACGCACCTGAATTGCGAACACATTCAACACCAGCACCACCCCGATCAATATCAGGGTTGTGACATAAACCATGGGGCGGCCGGCCTCGGAATTGCGGGACTGGAATGCCACGTCATAGATGTGAAAACCCAGATGCATGAAACTGCGTTCCAGATGCACATAGGGGAAAGTGAAATCGATGGGCAGTTCAGGTGCCAGCTTGACCACACCCACAAGCATCAGCGGTGCCACTTCGCCCGCACCACGGGCCATGGCAAGGATCAACCCCGTCATGATACCGGGTGCCGCACGCGGCAGGACGATCCATTTGATGGTCTGCCATTTGGATGCACCGCAGGCAAGCGAGCCTTCGCGCATGGACCGTGGGACCGAGGCCAGAGCTTCTTCGGTCGCCACGATCACCACGGGTACCGTCAGAAGGGCAAGGGTCAGCGCCGACCATAATACGCCGCCAGTGCCATAGGTGGGATTGGGTAATCGTTCCGGGAAAAACAGCGCGTCAATATTGCCGCCCAGGATATAGGCAAAAAAGCCCAGACCGAAAACGCCATAAACAATCGATGGAACACCCGCCAGATTGTTCACCGATATGCGAACGATGGAGACAATTGTTCCCTGTTTGGCGTATTCGCGCAGGTAAAGCGCCGTGATGACGCCGAACGGGGCGACGATCAGGCTCATCACAATGGTCATCACCAGCGTGCCGAAAATTGCAGGCATTACGCCGCCTTCGGTATTGGCCTCGCGCGGTTCGGCGATGATGAATTCAAGCCAGCGAGATCCATAAATGGCAAGACTTTCGCCCGGCCCCAGCTTGTTGGGTTGATAAAAACGCACCAGCGATGAAAGGGGCAGTGTCTTGGTCTGGCCACCCACTTCAGTCAGGCTGACCGAAAACCGTCCGTCCCGGGCGCGCACGTCGTTGACCTTTTGTCCGGCCTCCTGAAACCTACGGTCGAGGTCGACGCGCTCGGCTGCAACCTTGTCCGTAATCCGCCTGACCGATGGGGCGTTTTCATCACCCCCCGCATCCAGAACCGCACGTCGAATTTCCAGACGGCCCGCATTCAGCCGATGATTGATCTCACCGATTTCCACCCGCTCGATCCGGGCACGTTCAGCACGCAGGCTACGTGCTTCGTCAAAATGGGCATTGATCTGATTATAGGTCGGATTTTCAAGCGACTCGTCGCCAGCGCGCACCGCCGTTATCTTGCCGATGAATACGCCCCATTCCTGACGCTCGACCAGATAAAGATCAGCTGGCTTTGAGCGTCCGGCGACTTCAAAATCGGCAACCCATTGGAAATCATTATTATAGAAATCAAAATTACCGATCCGGTAAAGCGAGCGATTGGCAAAGCCGCCATCGCTCAGGATTTTCGCTTTAACCTCGTCGGACAATTTCGATAACTGGTCTGGCGATGGACGATAGGTCTCGACCCGAACCGGTTCACCGACAAAACTGCGGCCATCCGACAGACGCACTTCTTCAAGCGGCTTGGGCCAGAAAGTGACCAGACCGTTGATGATCACCAGAGCCAGAAAGCCCAGGATCATGATCACGCCAAATGCCAGTGCCCCACCCATGCCCCAGATGAATGGTTCGCCAACAGCAGAAACATCTGAACCTTTGGCCCGAACAAAGGTGACAGAGGTGCGTACCGGGCGATCTGCTGTAATGTCGGTCATTTGATGTTCTTGTCCTTTTTACAGCTGGGCCGCGCGTTTGCGGAAACGCTGCCGGACCATTTCGGCCACGGTATTGAGAACAAAGGTCACAATGAACAGGACCAGCCCGCATAAAAACAGGGTGCGGTACAGCGTCGAATCGCGAACAGCCTCGGGCAGTTCCACATTGATATTGGCTGACAGGGCGCGCAGGCCATTAAACAGGTTCCAGTCCAGAACCGGCGTATTACCGGTCGCCATGACCACAATCATGGTTTCGCCAACCGCGCGTCCAAGGCCGATCATCACGGCTGAAAAAATACCCGATCCCGCGGTTGGCACGATCACATTGGATGCTGTCTGCCAGCGTGTGGCACCGCAGGCAAGGGATGCGGCCCTAAGATGTTCCGGCACAGAGGTCAACGCATCTTCGGCAATGGTATAGACAATCGGGATCATCGCAAAACCGATGGCAAAGGCGGCAATCAGCGTGTTGCGCTGAACATAGGTGTCGACCACGCCACCGCGCGGATCATACCCCGATCCCGACAGTATCCCCGCCAGCGCCCAGGCCAGCATAAACGCGCTGACGGACAGGACCAGCCACCGGCCAATTTCAATCCCGCCCTGATAACGTTGCGTACGCAAAAACGCCTTGTAGCGCAGACCAAAAAGGCGATCTGTACCCATAAACACCACAACGAATGTAAAGGGCAGAACCATGAACAGCGTGAAGGGTCGCGGGTCACCAATGCCGGTTGTCCACACCTTGAAATCACCGCCGAAGAAAAGGCGTTCGATCCATGGACCAAGTTCCATACTGAACCACACCGACAGCGCCAGCACGATAAAATAAAGAATAAATTTAGGCACCCCGTCATAGCGCAGTGCTATTGGCCGCGGCAGTGTCTGCCAAAGAAATGCAGCACCCACCAGCGACATCGGCACGACGCCAAAGGCAATGACGACCGCCGATATCCACGTTTCAACCACCGGCGATACGACCAGTGCTGCAACAAAACCGATGACGACCGATGGCAGAGTTGCCATCAGTTCCATCACCGGCTTGACAACAGCGCGCACTGAAAAGTGCATGAATTCTGATGTATAGATCGCGGCCAGCAAAGCGATGGGCACCGCAAAAATCAATGCATAAAGTGATGCCTTAAAAGTACCGAATATCACAGGCACCAATGACAGTTTTGGTTCAAAGCTGTCGATGGAGGCAGTCGACTGCCAAGTATAGGTCGGTTCTGAATAACCTTCATACCAGACCTTGCCAAACAGCGACGCCAGCGTTGTTTCAGGGTGCGGTTCGCTGATCAGCCAATTGACCACCTTGCCGTTCCTGCCGATGCCGGTGATCGCATCATCACGCGGTGACAGCAGCAATGTCTGCAGGCCGCTGCGGTCCGGGCCATCATTGAATTTGAACAGGGTACGCGCGGTCGTTGCATGATGCAGGGCTACTTCGCCGCCTTCATCAGAGGTGACAAACATGCGTGTGCGCTGTGACACGCTGATCAGACTCACCGCCGCCTTGTGGCTTTCAAGCGTATGTACTTTCGTCAACACATAACCATCACTGGTATCCGGCGATTTGCGATCCACTCCGAACCAGACATTGACCGATCCATCCGACCCGCCGACAACCAGTGAGGTCTCTCCATTCAGATAGGCCAGCGAGGTCAGACCGGCGCCGTCGGCGACCACTTTGCGGGTTTCCGCCAGCACCGGGTTTTTGAAATCGCGGGTATCAAACCGGCGCAGAACCCCGTCACGGGTTGCAATGATCACGCGGTCGGCCGCGGCATTCATCAGAATCTTGGCAATATCACCGGCTGGTACGGCGGCGGGAATTTCGGACCCCTGCAGGGTCGTGATTTTTTCACCCGTCATCATATTGACGCGTGAAAACGCAAAGTTGAGACGGGTCGTACCGTTGGCATCAACGGTTACAAATGCGCGCACCGGACGCTCGGCAGGACCACCGACACGATAATCAATATGCAGGATCGCACTACCTTCGGCGGCTACCTGCACTGGAGCCTCGAGCGACAGTTCCAGACCGACACGACGATATTGTCCACCGGGTACTTTGGAAAAAATCGCCTTGCCATCGGTCAGATCGCGCGCATTCAGCGGTTTCAGATTTTCTGGCAGGGCGGTTGCCGGAATGATGCGTACCTTAAGTTCGGCGCGACCCAGCCGAACCGTGCCATCGGCAAAGCCAAAGGCCATATCCTCGCCGCGCAATGTGCGCGCAAATGCGGTTGCGGGCTTTCCGCCAAGATCAAACGCCGGCACATCAAGCTGGGTACCGGTCGAATAGTGAAAGGCG
>CAISDR010000448.1 GCA_903884125.1 uncultured bacterium | reverse complement strand
CAGGACAGTTTGGGCGGCCGAAAAGTGCCCGTGCCAACCCAACCGCGCTCTGAGAGATCGATCATGACGTTTTCTGGGCCACGCATTTTATATTCCGCATTATCCTTAGCCGGACTTTTCCCAAGTCCTTGCGCAACGTTTACATCGTGACGTGGCGCAAAGCCGGAATTTTCAAAACGATCGACTAACTCTTCGATGTCGTCGCACTGAAATCCCAAATGATGCAGTCCGGAATATCCGTCCGGAAACTCCATTCCTGCTGCCGGGCGGTTTTTAAATTTAAGAAGCGCAATATTGATTGTCCCATCCGTCACGTAATAACCAATCGCATTCCGGCTATCGACCCGACCAGCAATTGTCCAGCCAAGAACATCGGTAAAAAATTTGACGCTGTTGTCGGGGTCATTTGCGGCAATTGCCAGATGCTTGAGATGAACAACCATAATTTAACTCCAAAAGTATCGTTGAGCAGCGTCAGCTGCCAACTCGAAACGGTGCATTAAGGCCTTTGAGCGCTGCAATTAAACTCAACGCGGTGATTCTTCCGGTGCCAGGATTTTCAATGCTTGGCACGTTTCGTATTTCCAATATCAATTGTGCGCTATCCGCATCGACTTCTATTCTATGGCAATTGCGATCGCAGTTGGGATCGGCCCAAATTTCAAGCTGCGTGCGGTCTGGGCCGATTCCTGCAAGCCCGAGTGCTGCAGCAACATTTACATTGGCTGGAAATAGAGCTGCGCCTTGACGCGCATTCCCACTAAATAGTCGTACCGGTTCAGCCAGATTTTCAAGGCAGATACCGTTTTCAACTACAAATTTCGCTTTAACCAGAGACATGGGAGGTTTGCGTGTTACCATTTTTACGGAATGAATAATGCCTTCTGCTGCGGCGCGAACGGCATCGAACCCCAGAAGTGCGCCAGTTGCCAGGATCAGATGGCCTCCACCGCGCTTGGCAAGTTCGATCATTTCCGGGTGTAAAAGGATCGCCGCGCCGCTAATTGAAATTAGCGTCCGACCAGCACGGAGTGCAGGTTCAGCAATGCCGACGAATGCAGCAGTTGGTGCGCAATCGACAATCACATCACACAAAGACGCAAGTTCACTGGCAGTGACCAGTGCGACCGGCGTTTTCAAGTTCTTTAATCCGGCTTGCGCCGTGCCGCCTGGGCCACCCGCAACCGCAACAAGTTTCAAGCCGCCAATACCAGCATCCAGTGCTCGCCCGACAGCTGCCCCAATTGTTCCGTAACCGGCAATACCGACCGCAAGTTCCACAATGTCTCCCCGCAGGATGATGCGGCATTGTTATCGAACTTCGGCACCATGGATGAAAAATACTGTTTTGCGCTTTCGATATATGAAAATCTATATATCAACGCAGTGCAAATCTATTTCACCTATAAGATCGACTGAGCCAGGATCCGATTGATCAGGGCGGAGGTTCTAGATGCGGAAAGCTGAAAAAATCATTTTGAGTCTGTTTACACTGATCGCCGCCTGGGCATTTTGCGCACCTGCACATTCGGCGGACCCAAAGGCACAAGATGCCGACCTTCAGCGCGGGCATTACTTGGTCGACCTGCTGCAATGCTCTTCATGTCATACGCCCGGCGCCCTTATGGGCCGACCGGACATGAGCCTTTATTTGGCGGGCTCCAATATCGGCTATGAAATCCCGAAGCTTGGCGTGTTCTATGGTCCCAATTTGACAATGGATACGGAAACGGGCCTAGGTAAATGGAGCAAGATGGAAATTATTACTGCGATCCGCGCTGGCGTTCGACCTGACGGACGCATTCTGGTCCCATCAATGCCGTCGCGGGCGTTTTCGCATTTAACCGATGAAGATGCATCGGCAATAGTT
>CAISDR010000447.1 GCA_903884125.1 uncultured bacterium | reverse complement strand
GGATCACATCGGCACCATGTGATTCCGCGACCGACCACGGAACCTCGTCGCGGACTTCAAAACCATAGGACTGGCTAAGCGCAATCGATGGGATCCCAAAGGTGCATCCTTCCATCGCCCCGGCAATTGTACCGGAATAAGTAACGTCCTCGGCCAGATTGCCACCGCGATTGACGCCGGATAAGACCAGATCCGGCTTGTGATCGCCCATGACATGCTGCATGGCCATCATCACACAATCCGTAGGCGTGCCCAACACTGCAAAGCGGCGTTCACTTATCCGGCGCAGACGCAAGGGCATGGCAAGCGTCAGCGAATGGGACGCACCGGATTGCTCACTTTCCGGGGCCACGACCCAGACATCATCGGACAACTGGGCGGCGATCTTTTCAAGCGTTATCAGACCGGGGGCGTGAATGCCGTCATCATTGGTCAGCAGGATGCGCGGATTTTTTTTCTTCAACAAATGCTTATGGCTGGACATTCAAAACCTCCTGCCCGCCAAGATATGGCTGAAGCACTTTTGGCACCAATATAGATCCATCGGCCTGCTGATAATTTTCCATGACGGCCACCAGCGTGCGACCAACCGCCAGACCGGAGCCATTCAAAGTATGTACAAGCCTGGGCGTTTTGGCACCTGACGCTTTTGACCGGGCCATCATGCGACGCGCCTGAAAATCCCCGCAGTTCGAGCAGGATGAAATTTCCCGGAAAGCATTCTGACCCGGCAGCCAGACTTCAAGGTCATACGTCTTGCGCGCTGAAAAACCCATATCACCTGTACAGAGCAGCATCACACGATAGGGAAGTTCCAGGCGCTGCAGCACCGTTTCGGCCGCATGCACCATTCGTTCATGTTCGGCATCAGATTGTTCCGGGGTTGTGATCGATACCAGTTCCACTTTGGAAAACTGATGCTGGCGGATCATTCCGCGGGTGTCGCGTCCGGCCGAACCTGCTTCGGAACGGTAACAGGGCGTAAAGGCTGTAAATCGATAGGGAAGATCCGCCTCGTTCAGGACCTGTTCGCGCACCAGATTGGTCACCGACACTTCTGCAGTCGGGATCAGCCACAGGCCAGCCGTGGTCTGAAAAAGGTCTTCTTCGAATTTCGGTAGCTGACCGGTTCCAAACAGCGCATCGGATTTGACCAGTGTCGGCGGGGACACTTCGGTATAGCCGAACGCGCTCGTATGCAGGTCCAGCATAAAGTTGCCTAGTGCCCGCTCCAGTCGCGCCAGCATCCCTTTCAATACGACAAATCGCGCGCCTGATATGCGTGCTGCCGCCTCAAAATCCATCTGGCCCAGGCCTTCGCCCAGATCAAAATGCTGCCGGGGTTCAAAATTGAACTGGCGCGGTATGCCATGGCGGCGCACCTCAACATTTGCGGTCTCGTCAGGACCTTCGGGGGTGGTCGGATCGGGCAGGTTTGGAATGGAGGACAATGCCGCCTCAACATCCATATCCACCTGACGTTCGGCAATCTCGTCGGCCTGAATTTCAGCCTTCAGATTCCCGACTTCAGCCATCAGCCGCTCGGCTTCGGCATGATCGCCCCGCCCCTTGGCAGCACCAATCATCTTGGCTGCTTCATTCCGACGGGCCTGAGCCGCCTGTAACCGGGTCAGGATTGCCCGCCGGCGACTGTCGATCTCAATGATCTGCGCCGATAATGGTCCGACACCCCGACGCGCCAGCGCTGCATCAAAAGCTTGCGGATTCTCTCGAACAAATTTGGGATCGTGCATGGCCATCAACCAGGGAAAGGCGTGTCACACGACCCGCCATGATTTCGAATCAGGGACTAGTATCTTGTAGTCCAAGCTGACCAGCCGCGCCACTTTTCGCAGCCCCTCAAAACATTAGGCCGGTTAGGTCCGGCGGCGCATTTAGTATCTAAAAGTGAATATGGCACAGATGCTTAGCCGGATGCCGTTGCGTAGACGCTGAACATCGACCGAAGCAAATTCGGACTATCTTCTTCAATCCGAATCCAGGTTTCCAGCTTAAGTCCCAACGGATCGTCCACCATATATTTGCCAAGGGATTCCCGGTCAGCTTTGCTAATGACGCTTACGCGTAGGGGCTTAAGGCCCACCCTTGAAAATAACGCCCACACCCCTGCGGCGGAATAGGTGACTTCCTGTGGGTGCAGCAAAAGATCACGGGTACCTGACGCTGTATAGAAATCCTCCATGCGGGTAACAGAAAAAGCATCAGGATCATTTTTTGCGGCGGATTTTATCTCAGCACGAAGTTTTCGCAGCGCATAAATGTCATTTAGTGCCTCTTGCATCTCAAACCGCTTTTTTATGCCAGCTACAAATAATCGTCCGGCAGTTGAATAGACTGCCAAATTCAGAATTCCATGCGGCCTCAGAACAGATTTCAGGGCCTTAAGTCCGCGCTCCGGGTCCGCCATGTGATGAATGACGCCCGTACATTCAACCAGGTCATATGTGCGCCCCCAGTCCGGTAACGCTAAAATATCCCCTTGAAAAAAGGCTACGTTGCGATAACCTGAATCTGAGGCACGTTGGCGGGCATAGCAGAGGCTTGCCAAAGAAAGATCCAGACAGTCGGTCTTTCTGGTCTTGAACAGCGCCGTGCTTTCCAGCGCCTTTCCTGTGCCACAACCAGCAATCAAGACGTCAATGTGATCATTAAAACGTCGGTCAATTGACTTAACATCAAAATGGTTTGCCAATAGCTCAGAAAAATTCCCCGATTGAACGGGCCGAAGCAGTGAAACATATCTAGGATATGGGTTCGCCTCGTAGAATTTCTGAACAGTACTATGTGTCGTTTCCACGAAAATTTTTGTCGATCGAATTTCTTTTGCCTGCTTGCGTCGCCTGCGCATGTCACCGATTTGCAACTCGACAACCGGCGTGATCTGTCGGCTTTGAAATTTCAGGTCTAACAGTGCGCCATCGCAGATCTGCGCTAAATCGACATATGCAGCGATAAAATCAATCAGATGCTCCGCTGGTTTCTGCCCCGTGGTGTGAACAGATGAGCAGATAGAATCTGACAAGTCATTGACAGTTTCCTGCTCCTTGTCTGACACAATAAAAATGTATTCGGCAAGATAGCATTGGAAGCAGACAGCCCGCCACAACTCCGGCCATAGGTTTATTGAATTCTCATTTTGGATGAACCGTTGCCAGATCGCATGCCTTACCGAGGTAATCAGGACCTCAAACAATGTGTTTTCAATTAATACCGTGCACAAGCAGGACAAAAGAAGATCGGTCCT
>CAISDR010000446.1 GCA_903884125.1 uncultured bacterium | reverse complement strand
CGACAGCCCTGTCAGATCGCGTGTGGCAACCACAACCCCGGCAGAATTCAGATACCCGACCCGCGAAGACGCGTAGGTATAGTTGGTAATCACGCCGGTATTTTCCAGAATGCCGGGCAGGAAGCGGAAGGGCTGCTGATAGTTCAGTTCAAATCCCTTGACGGTGCCGCCTTGGGCATTGATCGGTGCCGAGAAATTCCAGCTTGCCGAAGGACTGCAGCCATTCGTTGTTCCGCAGGCAGCCACGGCCAGAGAGTCCGGCAGGCCAAACGGGTTGCCCGAAAATGGACCATTGATCGTCAGTGTCTGTACCAGACTTCCGATATCCTTCTGGAACAGGGCCACTGACGCCAGTCCGCCTTTGGCGACCGACCATTCCACTGCCACATCATAGGCATTGGCACGGAACGGTTCCAGATTGGGATTGCCGACGGTGACCGAGCGCGAAGATCCGGAAACGCTAAGCGATGCACCGGGGCTGAGGCTGCCCAGATCCGGTCGGGTCATGACCTTTGACGCACCAAAGCGCACCAGCAGGTTATCGCGGACTTCGAGCGCCAGGTTCAGCGATGGCAACGTATCCTGATATTTTTTCTTCACCGTTACCGGCACCGCCGCACCGGTCAGGAATGTGTATCCTGCAGACGTCATGTCGGTATCAACCACACGCACGCCGATATTCCCCCGCAGCGGCATGGTGCCAATTCTGGTTTCCATGTCTGCCTGGAAATAGCCGCCCGTGTCTTTTTCCTGAACCTGACGGTTATTGCCGATGTCAGGCTCCGGCCCCAGACGGAACGCGCCGCCATAGGCGCTTTGGTCATACAGACTCAGCAGACCGGCCGCGGTTGACAGGTTTGGCACCAGCCATTTCGTCGCACTGCCGGCCGGCATGTTCAGACCGGAGCCGTTGAAATTTTCCATCGTGGTATAGCTTGACAGCGGGATGGCCAGAATACCGGCGGGTATTACCGATTCCTGATTGGTGCTGGTGCCATTCGACCGACGGAACGATGTGGTCGCGAATGTATAGCTCTTATAGTCAAAGCCGCCTTTGACCTTGAGCCATTGGGTCCAGTCATAACCGGCATTGAACTGCGCGCCGTCATATGAATTGGTCGCCGTTTGCGGACGAAGGCGAATGCCGGTCAGTACCCAGGCTGACGGGTCGCTCAGATTGGCATTGCCATAGTTCAATAGCGGTACCCGACCGTTCGAATAGTCATAGGAATAGTTCTGAACGTTGAACTGGTCCATGGTCAGCGTGGTCTGAATCGGATTTTTGAAATCCGATTTCGACGTGCCCAGCAGAAAATCAGTCTTGATCCGGTTATTGATTTCATATTCGCCGCTAAGCGCATACTGGCTGAAGGTTGTCTCCAGCTGATCGAACCGGTCTTCGACACGCAGGTCCACATTGTTGAACGTGCCCGCGATCAGCGTGTTGGTTGAGTCAATGGTAGCAGCGGTTACGTTGGTCTGATTGATGCCGCATGACTTGGCCGCATTTGCCGCGCACGCGCCGCCAACGCTGAAGGACGGCGCTTCCAGATAACGCTCTTCGCGGGTTCCCTTGAAGTTCGAATAAAGCGCGTCAAATGAAAGCAGGGCGCGATCCACTGGCCGCCATTGCAATGCACCGGACAGCCCGACGCGTTCCTGTGTTTCCTGATAATCGTCAAAGCGCGGGAAGCGCGGATGAAAGGCGCCATTGATCTGCGCCAGGGTGAAGCCTGCGGGTGCGGATGCAAAACCCGGTGCGAACGCATTGCCGGTTGCCCAACGGACCGTTGACGTACCATTGTCCTGAAGATCACGCTTTGTATAAGCAACGGATACCAGTGCGCCAAAGCGGTCATTATCCCAGGTGTTGGAAATCATGACCGACGCACGCGGGTTTGATGATTCCGACAGATCGTTGTAGCTGCCCTTGGCAGTGGCAACCAGTTTGAAACCATCAAAGTCAAACGGGCGTGCCGTGCGCAGATCAACGGTCGCACCCAGCGATCCTTCCTGCGTATCCGCAGACTGGGTCTTGCGCACTGTGATGTTGTTGAACAGGTCGGCGGAAAAAATATTGAAGTCAAACGAACGGTTGCGGTTCACACCGCCTGATGCATCCGGGCCGCCGGTTGTGGTCAGTGCCTCAAGCCCGTTGATGCGAATGCGGGTGAATTGTGGCCCAAGGCCCCGGACAGAAATCTGCCGGCCTTCGCCGCCATCACGGGTGATGGCAACACCGGGAATACGCTGAACGCTTTCTGCCAGGTTCAATTCGGGAAATTTTCCGATGTCTTCGGCCAGAATTGCATCAAGGGCTACGGGTGCTGTTTTCTTCGCATTCAGTGCCCGTTCAAGGCTTGAACGAAAGCCAACCACCGTCACTTCTTCGGATGCGTCATTTGCCTTTGGCGCGGGCTTTGCCGGTGAACCGGCAGTTGGCGTTGTGGCAGGCTTTGGGGTGGCGGCCTGTGCCAGAACAATCGGTGAAATACCATCGCCAGAGACCGGTTGGGCAACCTGTGCGGTTGCCGGCGCGTTCAGGGGCAGCAAAAGCCCGGCGCCAACGACTAAGGCAGGTAATGAGCTATGCGCGCATAGCTTTCCCAGAACCGATGACAGGTGTCGATTATTCACGGCGTTCTCCCCACTTGTTTCCCGAATGGCCCAAACTCTGCGGCATGGGTCCAAATCGCCTGGACTTGTCTTGCAAATAGCATTGCCACCGGTGTCATTAGAGCGCAATAAAAAAAGATGACACCGGTAACAATATCAGAAAACGCGGCTTTTTTGCCTCAGCGGGCCAGCCAGCCGCCATCGACCGGAATGATCGTTCCGTGGACGTAACTTGCTGCATCTGATGCCAAAAATACCGCCACACCGCTCAGGTCAGAGGGCGCACCCCAGCGACCGGCCGGAATCCGGGCCAAAATGTCGCGACTGCGTTCCGGGTCGGCGCGCAGCGCGGTTGTATTATTGGTTTCGAAATAGCCGGGGGCTATGGCATTGACGTTAATGTCAAATCTGGCCCATTCGTTGGCCAGAAGCCGGGTGATGCCGGCAAGCCCGCTTTTGGATGCGGTATACGAGGCAACCCGTATCCCCCCCTGAAATGACAGCATCGAGGCGATGTTGATAATGCGTCCGGGCCTTTGGGCTGCGCGAAGCGTGCGCGCAAAGGCCTGGGACAGAAAGAAGGCTGATTTCAGGTTGACGCCCATCACCGCGTCCCAGTCTTCTTCAGAAAAATCCAGCGCATCCTGACGCCGGATAATGCCGGCATTATTCACCAGAATGTCCGCGCGCCCGAACGCTTCCAGTGTCTGCCCGATAATATCTTCAACCGGCCGGGTTGTTTCCAGATCAGCATGAATGTCGATGCAGCGCCGACCGGCCGCCGCAATGGCAGCACGGGTCTGTTCCGCGGATGATCTGCCCACCGCGGCAATATCGGCACCGGCATTTGCCAGGGCCATGGCAATGGACTGCCCGATACCGGTATTGGCACCGGTGACAATCGCCACCCGGCCTGTCAGGTCGAACATCGTCATTTCAGCTGGCAGATATCAAGCACGGACATATCCGTATAATCCAGATTCTCGCCCCCCATGGCCCAGATAAACGCATAAGCGCTGGTGCCAGCGCCCATATGGATCGACCAGGGCGGTGAAATCACCGCTTCGTCATTGGCCATCACCAGATGTCGCGGCGCATCGCGCTGCCCCATGAAATGAAAAACCCGCTGATCTTTATCGAGGCCGAAATAAAAATAGACCTCGGAACGCCGGTCATGCAGATGCGGCGGCATGGTATTCCACACGCTGCCCGGCTTCAGAATGGTCAGCCCAAGCAGCAATTGCGCCGAAGGGCAGGTTGCGGGCACGATATATTGATAAATTGTCCGCTCGTTTGATGTTTCGCGTGCGCCACGTTCCAGCGGCACCGCGTCAGAAATCGACAGGTGTTTTGGCGCAAGGGATGCATGTGCCGGGGTCGAGACAAGATAGAATTTCGCCGGAATTTCAGGATTGCCGGCACCAAAGGTTACGGTATCCGTTCCCATGGGCAGATACAGGCAGTCATTGGGTGCCAGTTCATATCGGACGCCGTCAGCGATGACAATTCCGACACCGGCCGAAACATTGACGATTCCCAGTTCGCGCCGTTCCAGAAACGCAGCACCGGGTTTTGGTTCATGCTGACGCGGCAGGGTCAGTGCGGTTCTTACCGCCATCGCACCGCCGATGATCATCCGCTCGTCATGAGAGTAGGAAAACCGGATCTGATCCGGTTCAAACATGTTTGAGATCAGATGACGATCGCGCAGATCATCAGCCGAAGAATGTTCCATCATCGCGGGGTGGGTCGAATAATAAGTTTTGACATACATGCTGTTTTTCCATCCCCGGAAGATCGCCCGCTACATGTCCGGGCTTTTAGTTTCAGTCGAATTTATAGGCTTTTTTGACCAGACGATAAGCAAGATCCAATGCCACCTCGGCTGCATCGTCCTCATCCAGGCGATGTTCGGCCACCAGCCGTGCCAGAAAAGCACAATCTATGCGTCTTGACACATCATGACGCGCCGGAATCGAGAAAAATGCGCGGGTGTCGTCGTTGAACCCGACGGTATTATAAAACCCGGCGGTCTCTGTCACCTGCTCGCGAAACCGCATCATCCCTTCGGGGCTGTCATGGAACCACCAGGCAGGCCCCAGCCGCAGTGAAGGATAATGTCCCGCCAGCGGCGCCAGCTCGCGCGCATAGGCTGTTTCATCAAGGGTAAACAGAATGACCGACAGTCTCGGTTCATTGCCAAACCGGTCCAGCAAAGGCCGCAAGGCGCTGACATAATTGGTGGGCATGGGAATATCCGCGCCCTTGTCCCGGCCGAATTTTTCAAACAGCAAACGATTATGGTTACGAATGGCACCGGGATGAATCTGCATCACCATGCCGTCTTCAACGCTCATCACGGCCATTTCGGTCAGCATCTGCGCCCGGAAAAGTTCGGCTTCGGCCGGTGTGGCCTTGCCGGATACGACGGTTGCAAAAAGCCTTTCCGCATCAATGCGGCCAAGATCGGCAGTCGCCGCGGTCGGGTGACCATGATCGGTGGCCGTCGCCCCCATGTCGCGGAAAGCTTTTCGGCGGATCCGGTGCGCCTCGAGATATCCGGTCCATTGGCGAACATCGCAATTGGTCAGGGCTGCAAACTGGTCCAGTGCCGCATTGAAATCTTCGTGTTCGCAGTCAATGACCGGGTCCGGGCGATAGGTGGTAATCACCCGCCCCGACCAGCCGCTGTGTTTTAATGCGCGATGATGGCGCAGGTCGTCATGCGGCCCTTCGGTGGTGGCCAGCACTTCGATGTTGAACCGTTCAAACAGACTGCGGGGCCGGAATGCCGGTTGTGCCAGCATGTCATTTATATGGTCGAAATACTGATCCGATGTGGTCGCATCAAGGGCAATTTTCAGGCCGAATACATGGCTGAAAACATGATTGAGCCAGATCCAGGATGGCGTGCCACGGAACAGGTGAAAATTTTCAGCAAACAGCCGCCATGCGGCACGGGGATCAGCGCCGGAAGGACCATTGCGCGAGGCAATGCCCAGATCATTCAGCGCCAGACCCTGGCTGTACAACATGCGATAGATATAATGGTCGGGTGCCAGTAACAGATCAGTGGCATTGGGAAACGCCTGATTTTCCGAAAACCATGACGGATCGGTGTGACCATGCGGCGATATGATCGGCAGGTCCCGGACCAGCGCATAAAGACGTCGCGCAATTGCCCGTGTGCCCGCTTCGGCAGGCAGCAGCCGGTCGTCTGACAGTTGCAGTGGCTTGGCCAATTTTCCCCCCGAACGCGCGTGATCTTTGCTATTAGGTAACCGGTATCATATCAACAATCAAGCGCTTCGCGTGCAATCGGCAGGTTTGGGTTCAGATCGTTGGGTTCAGGCCGAGGGCGGGCCTGATGAATGCCGGGTGACAAGGCTTGGGACGACTTCCACCTCTGTTGCGGCCTTGGCAGGCCCCCGGCCGGCGCGGGCCAGCAGCTTTTCAGCGGCGATCCGGCCCATGGCCCTGATCGGCAGTCGGACAGATGTCAGCGGCGGCCAGACTTTTGCGGCAATCGAACTGTCGTCATAGCCCACGACCGACAGATCAGCGGGAATATTCAGGCCGCTTTCATGGGCTGCGCGATAAACCCCGGTTGCCATTTCGTCATTGCCCGCAAAGATCGCCGTTGGCCGGTTTGGACGAGCCAGCAGGATGCGTGCCGCATGCCATCCGCTTTCAAACGTATATGCCCCTTCGGCTACCATATTGGCCGCAAGCTTGAGGCCCTTAGCCTCCAGTCCCATCACAAATCCGCGTTTGCGTTCGTGGGACGACCTGAAGGATTTGGGGCCTGATATAAAGGCCACGCGCCGGTGACCAAGGTCGGCCAGATGCAGGGCAGCTTCATAGGCACCGCGATAATCATTGGTGACCACCATGTTCTGCGGCTCATCCAGCGGGATCGAAGCAATACGGACATAGGGACATTCAACGTCGGCCAGTGCCTGACACGCGCCCACATCTTCTGAAACCGATGGTGGCAATACAACGCCAAACAGCTTCTGGCGCTGCACGAACATCTTAAGCTCGGTCAGAAAACTGGCACTGGTCCGGGCACATGGGTGCACAATGAGCTCAAAGCCCGAACCACGCACCGCATCCAGTATGCCCTGCTGCATGTCGATCACATATTGGGCATTCGGATTGTCATAGACCAGCCCGATCAGAAAGGCGCGGCGAAAGGCCAGCCCGCGGGCCTGCGGGTCGGGAACATAACCATGCTGGTCAATGATCGCCTGAACCTTGTCGCGGGTTTCCGCATTCAGCAGAGGGCTTTGATTGATGACGCGGGAGACGGTTTTCTTGGATACGCCCGACAGCCGGGCAATGTCATTGATCGTGATTTTCCCAACGCTATTCGTTAACCCGCCAGATGATCTTTTAGGCGCAGGAACAGGGGCCCCTTTTTTCGCTGCGGGCTTTTTTGTAGGTCGGGCGACGGTCATTCCATTTCCCTGTATGCGTAACGCGGGTCCGCTTTTATCAACCACAGCCAATGTATACAACCGCTTCAGATGAAAGCTGTTGACCGCGATACGCCGACATCTTACACCAGTCGCCAACCTATGACACCGGTTTCCAATAATGACCAATAAGCAAGTGCCACGTCTGAATCTGTCGATGCGATCTAAAGCTGCGTCGGAAATGCTTTGGCCCGGTTATGATCCCGGTGCCGTCACCATTGGTGTTGCCCATATTGGTCCGGGTGCCTTTTTTCGCGCCCACCTTGCCGCCTATATCGATGATCTGCTGTCAGGCGATTCCGGCTGGGGTATCTCGGCGATATCGCTCAAGACGGCGGGACTGCGTGACGCGCTGGCTGATCAGGATGGCCTGTATGTGCTGGCGGAACTCGATCGCAAAATTTCCTATCGGGTGATTGGAGCGATTCGTGAAATTCTGGTCGCAAGCCATGGCCCTCAGCAAGTATCCGATCGACTGGCTGATCCGCAATTGCATCTGGTTTCCCTGACAATCACTGAAAAGGGATATTGTCTGGACAATACAGGCAGGCTTGATCAGGATCATGCCGATATTGTCGCCGATCTGCGGCCCGATGCCGTGCCGGTCAGTGCCATCGGGTGGCTGGTCCATGGACTAAGGCGCCGGTTTGATGCTGGCATTGCGCCATTTACAGTTCTAAGCTGCGATAACCTGAACAATAATGGCGGTAAACTGCGTCAGGCGCTGGTGGATTTCGCCAGCGTTGGCGACCGGCAGTTTAGTCAGTGGATTGGTGATACGGTTCTTGTCCCAAGCACCATGGTCGACAGTATTACACCCGCAACGGATGATGCCCTGCGCATGCGGATTGCCGGGGCATGTGGCGTCACCGATGCCTGGCCCATTCAGCGCGAATCGTTTCGTCAGTTTGTGATCGAGGATCGCGGCGATCTGCGTTTGTCTGAACTGTCATCGGTCGGCGTCCAGCTCACCGGGAATGTTCAGGGATATGAAGCAGCAAAATTGCGTCTTTTAAACGGTGCCCATTCTACGCTGGCCTATGTTGGCGCAAATAAAAATATCGAAACCGTTCATGATGCGATGGCAGACAAGGGTCTGGCCGATCTGATCGAAACCATGATGCGACAGGATATTGCCCCAACCCTTAGACCTGTCGACGGCCTCGATCTTGACCGATATATTGATGACGTATTGGCGCGATTTCGAAATCCGGCCATACGCCACCTGCTGAGTCAAATTGCATGGGATGGATCAAAAAAGCTGCCGATCCGGTTACTGGATACGATCAGGGATCTGATTGCAGGTGGTCGTCCAACGGCGCGACTGGCAATCCCGATTGCCGCCTGGATGCATTTTGTCCGCAATCGAATGCGCGCGGGTCAGCCCCTTGTTGACCCGATGGCCGACAGGCTTGGCGAAATTGTCAAATCACTCACTGGCCAGGCCGAAGTCGATGCACCCCAATTCCTTGGGCTTGCCGAAATATTTGATCCCGCCATTGCCGCCAACCCAGTGTTCCGCAAGCAGGTTATAGACGCCTATGCCGCGCAGGTCTGAGCGCCTTATCAGGTGCCTTTCGCCTTCATGGTGGAATCAAGAACATCAGGGCGCCGCGGTGTCATGCTGGCCAGATTCCAGTCGTCGGGGTTGAACATACGCCGCGTCGGTGTCTGAACCGGATAGCCGCCAACGTCCTTTTCACTGTCAATGATCCGGCCGCGCCCTTCGGTTACATCCATGATCAGGCGCACGTCATTTTCATCACGGTCCCAGGGTCGCGCGCCGACATCCATCTGCACCCTGTATTCAACTTCTGATGCAGGCCAGGGCACAAGTCCCTCAGGCCACAGTGGCGCATGGTCCAGCTCACGTATCTGTGCCGGCTGGGTGGTGTAGCGTCCGGTCATTGGTATCGGGCTGCCCATTCGGTCGACGGCAATATTATCCCGGCCATAAAAATCCAGATCACCAGCGCCGCCGATCATCAAAAACGCCACCTGATCGGGTGTTGACGGCCCTGACCGCATTACATTGCCAACGGCTGCCAGCTGGCCGGTCTGATAGGCATGATCGCCCCATTCAAGCGGCATGAGATTGTAGTGAACCGCCCGCTGTCCGGGATCATAGATAAAATTGTTCACCATCACGACACGACCCCCGCCTTTGATCAGCGGGCTGCGCTCGTAATTATGTGCGTAGAGATTGGCATACAACAGGATATCCGATGTGTTGTCATGGATCAGGCTGCCCTTGGAATGCTCAATCTTGTGGTGGGTTGATTTCGACAGACCTTCGGCAATGATATTGCTGGAAAATGTGACCCGGTGAGACGTACTGGCGCGCCATTCGTCGGGCGTATTGCCGGTAAATCGCGGCCCGGATGCCGAAAGGTTCTTGTTCGTCGCCCAGGTCAGCGAACAATGGTCCACGATCACATCATGGGCCGAATCCGTGCGCATGGAATCTTCATCCCATCCACTGGCCTTTTCATGACCTGCTTCGCCCAGACGTGATCTGATATGCTGAACCACAATATCATGACCGGAAATGCGAAACGCGCCCCTGATCAGGGTGATTCCCGGCGATGGGGCAGTCTGCCCCGCCACAGTGGCATAGGGCTCCGAAAGTCTGATCGATTTTCCACCCAGATCAATTATTCCGCCAACTTCAAAAACGATGATCCGCGGACCTTTTGCCTCGACCGCTTCGCGCAGCGATCCGGGACCATCGGCCGCCACGCTCGTCACCCGCAGAATGCGGCCGCCCCGCCCGCCGGGTGTGTGGGCGGCCCACCCCTTTGCATCGGGAAAGGCAAGGGACTGGTCGGCCGACAAGGCCTGTGCGCGTGAGGTTGCAACCGTTGCTGCCATGCAGCAAAACACCAGCAGGCCCGCGGTGCCAAAATGAAGCAGGTGCATGTTTCCCCCTGAAAAGACCATTCAGCAAAGCAGCCGTCCCCCAATTGCGGGCGGATTGCCATTATTCGGTTCTATATTCGATTGATCATGACACCGGTTTCCTATAAACACAACGCAGCCGTCGCAGAACGGTCTTTTGGGGGTTGGGACGTGGCTTCACTTATATCTGTCGGCAAGACGGACGGGCAAACAGGCCGGATTGCGCACCAGTTGGTTGACGCCCGGCTGAGCGGGCGTGCCCTTGCCAGCTTTCCCGGCGATGCACCGTTAAACCTGGATGAAAGCTATCGGATTCAGGATCGCGCCCTTGCCCTTTATCCATTAAGGCCCTGTGGCTGGAAAGTCGGGTTCATTCATCCCGGATTGCAGGATGAACTGGGCTCACAAAGACTGTCCGGGCCGATCTTTGCCGACGCCATGATCGATGCCCGTAAAATAGCTGATGATTCCGGGATCATGCATGTGCCGGTTTTCGCCGGAGGCTCAGCGGCGATTGAAGCCGAATTCATCTGTGAACTAGCCCATGACGTGCCCGTCGGCAAATTTGAATGGACCATGGCCGATGTTCAGTCAATTGTCGGATCAATATATGCCGGTATCGAAATTGCGGGCAGTCCGGTGCCGGATATTAACGGCCTTGGGCCAACATATGTGGCAGCAGATTTCGGCAATAATGCCGGTCTGATACTGGGTCCGGCAATTGTCCGTTGGCGCGATCTGGATTTCCAAACGCTTGCTACGTCAACGACAATTGACGGCAAATGTGTCGGTGTGGGCACCGCCGCTTCTGTGCCCGGAACGCCGCTTGAAAGTGTACGCTATCTGCTGGGCCATCTGGCGCGCCGTGGCCATCGTCTGTGCGCCGGTGATCTGATTTCGACCGGGGCTACGACCGGTGTTCACGATGTGATTGTGGGGCAGAAAGTATCGGTTGAATTCACGGGCCGGAAAATATTTAACCTGCTGATCACCGCGCGTTCCGTTACGGCTGAAAATGGATATGCGCATGTCTGATGTTGCCGTGCCCGCAGTCCACACAAAAATCGGTAACCGCCGCTGGATCATCTGCGGCCTGCTGTTTGCGGCAACCGCGATCAATTATGTGGATCGCCAGATCATCAGCGTATTGAAGCCGACCTTGCAGACGGAATACGGATGGAGCGAAACGGACTACAGCATCATCGTATTCTGGTTTCAAACTGCCTATGCCGTTGGATATATGGGCTTTGGTTCGCTGGTTGACCGACTGGGAGCCAGGCTTGGCTATACCGTTGCAGTAAGTGTCTGGACCATCGCGCATATGGCCCATGCTTTTGCCGGATCACTTTCCGGTTTCATTCTGGCCAGAATTGCGCTGGGTCTGGGTGAGAGCGGCAATTTTCCATCGGGTATAAAAAGCGTAGCGGAATGGTTTCCCAAGCGCGAACGTGCGCTGGCGACCGGCCTTTTCAATGCCGGTGCCAATGTGGGGGCCATTGTAACGCCGCTGATCGTGCCCGCCATCACGCTGGCCTGGGGATGGCGTGCCGCGTTTCTGATAACAGGTACATTCACGATTGTCTGGCTGATCGTATGGCTCTGGGTATACCGGCGACCGCGCGAAACATTGTCTCTCACACAGGCCGAACTCGCTCACATTGAAAGCGATCCGCCCGATCCGGTGGAAAAAATATCCTGGATCCAGATCATCCGCACCCGCGAAGCCATTGCGTTTTCCATTGCGAAATTTCTCACTGACCCGATCTGGTGGATGTTTCTGTTCTGGTTACCGGATTTCTTTTCCAAGCGGTATGGCCTGGATCTCAAAACCTTTGGGCCGCCGCTGGTCGCGGTCTATATCCTTTCTGATCTGGGCAGCATTGCCGGTGGATGGCTTTCATCGTCGATGATCGCGCGCGGTGCCAGCCTGAACCGGTCCCGAAAAATGGCCATGACCATCTGTGCCTGTCTGGTCTTGCCGATCATGGGTGCGATGTATGCAGACAATCTATGGCTTGCTGTCGCAATTGTCGGACTGGCAACAGCAGCCCATCAGGGCTTTTCTGCAAATATCTATACCCTGCCGTCTGATCTGTTTCCACGTTCCGCGGTTGGAACTGTAATTGGTATCGGCGGCACAATCGGTGCCATCGGCGGTATGGCAATGTCACGATATGCCGGATGGGTACTGGATGAAATCGGCAGCTATACGCCAATCTTTGTTGTTGCCGGATCGGTTTATCTGATTGCCGTTCTGGTCGTGCATCTGCTGGTGCCAACCTATGCACCCGTTCAATTTCACACAGACCTGGAGAAAGCATCATGAGCGCCTTGCAAAATCCTGATCGCCGGGCCCTGCTGGCCATGACGGCATCCTGGTCGGTACTGGGCACGCTGACGCCTGCGGTGGCGGCATCTGCCGATCCGTTCCTGGCGCTTCCCGCCATTCTGGCCCGGATCAAACCGCCGGTTTTTCCGAAAAAAGAATTCCCGATTACTGGATTCGGGGCACTCGGTGACGGCACAACGGATAATACAAAGGCTTTTGCCGACGCGATCGCGGCATGCAATGCCGCAGGCGGCGGTCGTGTGGTTGTGCCAGCGGGTAAATATCTCACCGGCCCCATTCATCTGAAAAGCCATGTCAACCTGCACATATCCAAAGGTGCCGTGCTGTTGTTTTCCCGCGATCCGTCTGCCTATCTGCCATTGGTCTACACGCGATGGGAAGGCGTGGAGTGCATGAACTATTCAGCGCAGATCTATGCCGATCAGGTCGAAAATGTGGCGATCACCGGCCAGGGTACACTGGATGGTCAGGCAGACTGTTCACACTGGTGGCCATGGAAAGGCCGTCTGAATTGCGGCTGGCGCGAAGGCGATGTCAATCAGGCCGCAGGCCGTGCACGGCTTTTCGATATGGGCGACAAAGACGTGCCGGTCGAAGAACGTCAGTTCGGCGAAGGATATTACCTGCGCCCCAACATGGTTCAGATCTGCCGCAGTAAGAATATCCTTATCGAAGGGCTGACGATGATCAACTCGCCCATGTTCGAGGTAAATCCCGTCCTGTGCACAAACGTCACGGTGCGCGGGATTAAAATCAAAAGCCATGGGCCGAATAATGATGGCTGCGACCCGGATTCATGTTCCGATGTTCTGATCGAAAAATGTGAATTTGACACCGGCGATGACTGTCTTGCGATCAAAGCCGGGCGCAACCATGACGGTCGGCGCGTTGGTGTCCCATCAGAAAATATCATCATCCGTGACTGCGTGATGAAAGAAGGTCATGGCGGACTGACCATCGGCAGTGAAATGTCGGGCGGTGTCAGAAATGTCTTTATCGAAAGATGCAGGCTTTCCAGCCCAAATCTCAATCAGGCCTTGCGATTTAAGACCAATGCGATGCGCGGTGGCACGATTGAACATGTTTTCATTCGCGATATCGAACTGGGTGAAGTGGGCGAGGCGATCCTGCAGGTCGACTTTACCTATGAAGAAGGCGCGCAGGGCCCTGAAAAGCCAGTGGTACGCGATATCTGGATTGACCGGGTTCATTGCAGGCACGCAAAATTCGCCCTGCAGCTGCGTGGCTTTGAAGCCAGCCCGATTCAGGATATTCATCTGAGCAATTGCACATTTGACCGGGTCGATCATGATAATATCATCGAGCATGTGACAACGCTGGATATGCGCAATGTCAGGATCAATGGCCGGATTACAGGCTGAGGCAGAGAATGTCATCAAAAGGAACACTTAAAGACCGCCTGCATCGGGCGGAGCCGTTGATCGGATCGTTCCTGAAAACACCCGCGGCGCAGGCAGCGGAAATCATGGGCGCGACACGCCTTGATCTGGTGTGTATCGACGCCGAACATGGACCGTTCGATCGGGGGGCAATCGACCTTTGTCTGCTGGCGCTGCGTTCGCGCCAGATGCCTGCAATTGTTCGCGTGCCATCATCGTCGCATGAACATATCCTGTCTGCGCTTGATGGTGGGGCAACCGGCGTCATGGTGCCCCATGTCTGGAACACGGCTATTGCCGAAGAGGTGGTTCGCGCCGCCCATTTCGGACCGGGTGGGCGGGGATATGCCGGCGGCCCGCGTTCGTCGGATTATGGTGCGATGGACGTGAAGACCTATCTGGACGAAGCGCTAAAGACCACAGTCGTCATCGTTCAGATTGAAGATGTGGCGGCACTGGATCATGTGGATGCCATCGCACAGGTATCAGGCGTTGATGCGCTGTTTGTTGGTCGGATGGATTTGACCGTTGGCCTTGGTGCGTCCAGCCCGGATGCGCCGGACGTTCTGGCCGCCGTCGCGCGCATCTGTGCTGCGGGCAAGGCTAATGGACGCTGTGTCGGAATGTTCGTGTCCGATGTGGCCGAAGCGGCACACTGGCGCGCCATGGGTGCCAGTCTGTTTATTCTTTCATCGGATCACCGGTTTATTCAAACCGGTGCCAACCAGCTGGCAGATCGGTTTCACAACCCATGACCGGATCAGCACTGATAAAGCTTCATGTCCATGACAATGTGGCCGTGGTCTCTGAAGCCGTGGCCGCTGCGCAGGTGATGGCCGGCGGTCTTGTGGCAACCGGTGCCATACCGCGCGGGCACAAAATCGCGTTGACCCGCATTCCGGCGGGCGATCCGGTTTTGAAATTCAATGCGGTTATTGGCACGGCGTCGAAAGAAATAGCACCGGGCGATCATGTCCATGTGCATAACTGCACCATGACCGACAGCGCCGGTCATCAGTCCGAAAAATCACACTGGGTTGCACCGTCCGTTGAGGGCCGGACTTTTATGGGCTATCGCCGGGCCAGCGGGCGTTACGGCACCCGGAATTATATCGGGGTGCTGACATCGGTGAATTGCTCGGCCACGGTTGCAAATTACATTGCCGATGGCGTTGAACGCGCTGGCTGGCTCAAGGATTTCCCCCATATCGACGGTATTGTGCCGATATCGCACGCAACCGGGTGCGGCATGGCCGACCGGGGTGAAGGTTATGATCTGTTGCAGCGAACGCTTTGGGGTTATGCCGCCAATCCGAATTTTGGCGCGATACTGATGGTGGGCCTTGGCTGCGAGGTGATGCAGATCGCGCGGTTCAAATCTGAAACCGGTCTTGGCGAGAATGAACGGTTTCAGACTTTCACAATTCAGGAACAGGGCGGCACAAGGCGGGCCATCGAAGCCGGAATGGCAAAGGTCAAAGACCTGATGGTGGCGATGAAGGATGACCGGCGCGAACCATGTCCGGTATCGGGTCTTGCCCTTGCATTGCAATGCGGGGGATCGGATGGCTATTCCGGATTTACCGCCAATCCGGCGCTGGGGGTTGCAGCCGATCTGGTGGTTGCCCATGGCGGCACGGTCTTTTTGTCCGAGACGCCTGAAATATATGGCGCCGAACATCTGCTGATTGATCGCGCCCATTCGCAGGAAGTGGCACAGCGACTGACCGCGCGGCTGGACTGGTGGCGGGATTATTGTGCGCGCAATGGTGCGGAAATGAACAATAATCCATCGCCGGGGAACAAGGCGGGCGGGCTTACCACCATTCTTGAAAAATCACTTGGTGCTGTTGCCAAGGCCGGCACCTCGCCGCTGCGCGATGTTATTCTCTATGCCCAGCAGCCAAAAACAAGTGGTCTGGTCTTCATGGACAGTCCGGGCTTTGATCCTTGTTCCGCCACGGGCCAGATTGCATCGGGGGCGAATGTAATGTGTTTTACCACCGGCCGTGGATCGGTGTTTGGTGCCAAGCCCACACCCTGCCTAAAGCTGGCGACGAATTCGGACCTTTATGCCCGCATGGGTGACGACATGGATATCAATTGCGGACCGATTGCCACTGGTGATTCAACGGTTGCCGAAAAAGGTGCCGAAATTTTTGAAGCCATCTGCGCCGCTGCCTCCGGCCGGTTGACAAAAAGCGAAGAATTGGGATTTGGCCGCGCGGAATTTGTGCCCTGGGTGATTGGCGCGGTGATGTAACCGCAGACCGGCCTACCAGTTATACATGGACCCGTCTTCCAGCCGGTTGACCGGCAGCATTGCCGGCCGGTAAGGATATTTCGCCGCCAGTGACTCGTCGATATCAACCCCAAGGCCGGGGGCCTCACCAGGATGCAGGTATCCGTCAGAAAATGTATAGGCATGCGGAAAGACGGCATCGGTTTCAGCACTATGGCGCATATATTCCTGAATGCCGAAATTCGGCACCCATAAATCGAAATGCAATGCAGCCCCCATACACACCGGTGACAGATCAGTGGCGCCATGAAAGCCGGTGCGGACATTGTTGATTTCAGCCAGATGGGCAATGCGCCGCAAATGGCTGATGCCACCGGCATGAACAATCGTGGTGCGGATAAAATCGATCAATTGTTCGTCGATCAGTTGCTTGGCATCCCAGATGCTGGAAAAAACTTCACCCACAGCCAGCGGGGTTGTCGTGTGCTGCCGGATCAGGCGAAACGACGCCTGATTTTCAGCAGGCGTCACATCCTCCAGCCAGAACGGTCGGAATGGTTCCAGATCGCGACCCAGCCGTGCAGCCTCAATCGGTGTCAGGCGATGATGACTGTCGTGTAGCAGATGCACATCCCAGCCCAGGCCATCGCGGGCTGCCTGAAACAGGGCCGGAACCGTCGGCAGGTATCGGGCGCTTGACCAGACATTTTCAGTCGGCAGGGCCGCATCCGCCGGTTCGTAAAACAGCTTGTCGCCGGAAACGCCATAGGTACTCGCCAGTCCGGGCACGCCGGTCTGCAGCCGGATCGCCCTATATCCCATCTGCGCGTAGCGATGGGCTTCGTCGATTGTTTCTTCAATCGTATTGCCATTGGCATGGCCATAGACCATCACTCCTTTCCGGCTGGCACCGCCCAGCAATTGATACAGGGGCATCTGCGCAGCCTTGGCCTTGATATCCCAAAGTGCCGTATCAACCGCGGCGATTGCTGACATGGTCACCGGTCCGCGCCGCCAATAGGCGCCGCGATAAAGGTATTGCCAGATATCTTCAATCTGATGGGCATCGCGTCCGATCAGGCAGGGAATGACGTGATCGTTCAGATAGGAGACAACCGAAAGTTCCCGCCCGTTCAGTGTTGCATCGCCCAGCCCGTAGAGGCCTTGACTGGTTTCAACCTTCAGCGTCACGAAATTCCTGCCTGGGCAGGTCACAATGACTCTGGCGCCTGTGATTTTCAGCATGTTTTCAAAGTCCGTTCAGCAATGGGGGGCAATTACGTTCCCGGCCAATACAATTGGTCAATCATTCTGAATTGGTCTGTCCTTTGCAAGCGCCGGGCAGACGGCCGCAGTGCTGGTCACGGCCCTGCCTGGTTCAACAGGATTGATTATTGTCATCGTTTCGTTTTGATTGGGTGGCAATATGCGGAAGCTAATCTATCAGGTTATGGAAAGGTCGTTATGAAACAGGCATTATGTATCGGGGCCTTTGCGGCTCTGGCTTCCGGGACAGCCCTTGCCCAGACGACGACCGCACCAAAGATGATTGTGGCGATTTCGGTGGATCAGTTTTCAGCCGACCTGTTTGCCGAATACCGGCCGATGTTTCATGAAGGTCTCAGGCGTATTCAGGCCGGGGCGGTTTTTCCATCCGGCTATCAGAGCCATTCGGCGACAGAGACCTGTCCGGGGCATTCCACGATTCTGACCGGTTCTCATCCGGCACGTACCGGCATTATTGCCAATGACTGGTTTGACCAGTCACTGGCGCGGGCGGACAAACGGGTTTACTGCACCGAAGATCCAGGCGTGGCCGGTTCATCATCGTCGAATTATACGGTATCCGCGCAATTCCTTTTGGCTAAGACGCTGGGTGACCGGATGAAAGCGGCCAATCCCCAAAGCCGGGTCGTGGCGGTTGCGGGCAAAGACCGGGCCGCCGTGATGATGGGTGGACATAACATTGATGATGTCTGGTTCTGGGGCGGTAAATCCTTTGTTACCCTGACCGATCATGATCGTCCGGTGCCAGCAACTGTTGCAGATGCCAACAAGGCCGTGGCTGCCCTTATGACAAAACGATATTCGCCCATGCTGCCGGATGCGTGCCGGTCGCGTGCTGCACAGGTGCCGGTTGCGGGTAAGACCGTGGGCGGCCTGCATGACCGTGAAGCCGGTGATTTTTCCGGTCTGCGGGCATCGCTGGAATTCGACCGAGTGGTTACGGATATGGCTATTGGCATGATCCGCGAACGCAAGCTGGGCACAGGGCCGGCACCCGATTTGCTGGCCATCGGCCTGTCTGCCACCGACTATGTGGGCCATGCCTTTGGGACCGAGGGGGCGGAGATGTGCGCCCAGGTATTGGGCGTTGACGAAAATGTCGGCCGCATCCTCAAGGCACTTGATGAAACCCATGTGCCCTATGCGCTGGTTCTGACGGCCGATCATGGCGGTCATGACCTGCCGGAACGCAATCAGCAACGGGCAATCCCTGATGCAGTGCGTGTTGACCCGGGCCTGGCACCTTCTGCCATGGGCAAGGCGCTGGCAGGTGAATTTCATCTGAACAGTGCTGTTTTGGTGGGGGCATCACCTTTTGGCGATATCTATCTGGCGCGCGATCTGGCCGATGATGTCCGTCCGAAAATTCTTGAGGCGGCAAGGGCAGGTTATGCAACTCATCCCCAGGTGGCGGCCGTCTTCACCGCCGCTGAAATTCTGGCCACACCAGTGCCAGTCGGCCCGGTGGATGAATGGACGCTGAAAGAACGCTTCCGGGTCAATTTTGTGCCGGGCCGGTCGGGTGATCTGCTGGTGGCGCTTAAACCCCATGTGACGCCCATTGCTGATCCGCGCGGGTATGTTGCTACCCATGGGTCGCCCTGGAATTATGACCGGCGGGTGCCGATTGTTTTCTATCGCCCCGGCCACGAAGGTTTTGAGCAGCCTTTGCCAATCGAGACAGTGGATATTATGCCGACACTGGCCGCACTGATCGGTCTTGGGGTTCCGGCCAATGAAATTGACGGTCGCTGTCTCGATCTTGAACCCGGCCCTGCCGATAGCTGTAAAGTTCAATAGGGGCTAATCATAAATTTATTCAATCAAAAGTAGTTTCAATCATGTCATCCTAGCCCACTGGCGGTCCGGACCACCCGGACCCTTTGAAAAAGGGGGACGTAGATGGTGATGACTGATGATCGGATCATAGACATGATCCTTGTCCATGAAGGCGGGTATGTGAACAACCCGAATGACAATGGGGGTGCCACCAATTTCGGCATCACGGCTGCTGATTACGGTCGGTTCCTGGGGCTTGCCGGGCCAGCCAGCGCTGCCCAGGTGCAGGCGATGGATCAGGCCACTGCCCGCATGATCTATCAGAAGAACTATATAGAGACGCCCGGGTTTGAGCAGATTGCGGACGGGCAGTTGAAATATGTGCTGGTGGATTCAGGCGTGCTTTTTGGTACAGGCCGTGCGATCAAATGGCTTCAGCAGGAACTGGGTATTGCGTCGGATGGTGTCTTCGGACCACAGACGCGTGCGGCCCTTGCAGCCTTTGCCAATCCGGCTGATCTGCCCCGCAATGTCCTCGCCCGAAGATTTCAGGCCATTGCCGGAATTGTCACCGCCAACCCAACCCAGCTTGAATTCCTGACCGGTTGGGTCAATCGGACTGCTGACTTGCTGCGGATGGCATAGCGCCTTCGTCTGAATCGGACAGGGCCATCGCAAAGACCACGGTGACAGCCAGCATGAATATGGCCAGGTAAATGGGTTTGACCATTTGATCGTCCTTCTGGGTCCTGTGCGTGCAGAGATGGCGACGCCTGTGCCATCAGTTCTTAAACGCAATGCACGGTCCCAAACCTGCGGTACCGACCCTAGTTTCCAAAATCTTTGGCACGATAAGCAACCTTGCCGCCCAAAACGGTCATAAGTGCTTTGGTTTTCAGGATCTCAGGAGCCGGGATGGTCATGATGTCCTGGTTCAGGATCGTCAGGTCGGCCTTTTTTCCGACCGTTATCGACCCCAGACTATCTTCCATGAAGGCGGCTCTGGCAGGCCACAAGGTGAACATTTTCAATGCCTGATCGCGCGATACGGCCTGTTCGGGGTGCCAGGTCTTGGGGTCCTGAAAACCGTTCAGGTCACGCCGTGCAACCGCTGCATAGAATTCGATCATCGGGTCACCGCGTTCAACCGGTGCATCCGATCCACCGATCACCAGCGCGCCTGATTTGATCAGTGTGTTCCAGGCATAGGCCCCGGCCAGACGGTCCGATCCCAGGCGACTTGGCGCAAAGAACAGGTCGCCGATGGCGTGGCTTGGCTGCATCGATGCCACGACGCCCAGTTTGGCAACTCGGGAAATATCGGCGGGTGAAATGATCTGGGCATGTTCAATCCGCCAGCGCGGATCGGCCACCGCGCGTTCGCTGACGGGGACGGCCGCAAATGCCTCTTCATACCAGTCCAGCACCAGCCGGTTACCGGCATCACCGATGGCATGCGTTGCCACCTGCACGCCCGCGCGTAGCATGGCGGCCAGAAAAGGTGCCGCCTCGTCATGCTTCATCAGGATCAGGCCGTGGGTGTCAGCGTCGGCATAAGGCTCAAGCAATGCCGCCCCGCGCGACCCCAATGCCCCGTCCACATAAATCTTGACCGTCCGGGCTGACACCAGGTCGTTGGAATTGGCCAATGCTCCGGTCGGGATTGTGGCCCCTGTCAACAATTTTGCCATCGCCTCTTTGGTAACGGCGGCATAGATCCGTAGGGGCAATTCAGATTTTGCTGCCAGCTTCTGCGCCGCCATCAATTCTTCATAGGCAGTGGACATGGTATGCGCCCCGGTCCAGCCCAGCCGGGCGTAAACTTCTGCACCAATTTTCACCTGTTTCAGATATTGCGCAGGCGTTGGTTCGGCCAAAAGCGTGCGCAGCAGACCTTGGGCATGGTCCACAAACATGCCGTTGGGTTCGCCATTTTCCAGTTTCATGATCCGCCCGCCATCAGGGTCGGGCGTATTTCGGTCAATGCCAGCAGCCTTCATGGCGGCGCCATTGGCAACCAGCGCATGACCATCAGCACGCGATAGAATTACCGGCCGTGCAGATTCAACTGAGTCGATGTCGGCGGCTGATAAAAACCGGCCTTCGGGCCAATGGGTTTCAATCCAGCCACGGCCAATGATGATTGGATCAGATTCATTCGCTTTAGAATAATCTGACAGCGCCTTCTGTACCGCTATAATCGACGGCATGCCTTCAAGGTTCAGGGTGACTTCACGATTGCCGACCCCGGCCAGATGCACATGGCTGTCAGTCAGGCCCGGATACACGCTGGCCCCTTTCAGGCCGACCAGCTTGGTTTTGGGGCCGATAAATACACTCGATCCCTTTTCATCCCCCACATAGAGAATCCGTCCATTGCCAATGGCCAGTGCGTTTGCAACCGGGGCCTTGTCATCGGCGGTATAAATCCTGCCGCCGCTGAAGATCATATCGGCAGTTGGCCCGGCAATTGCGCCTGTTACGGTCAGAAGGCTTAGGGCGCACAGCGCACGAATAAACATCAGCATGAGTCTTTCATGATGGGAATGACCGGCAAAGACTAGATCAGAGCCTGGCAATAGACAAACCGTGTTTGTGCAGGAATTTGCAGGCCAGCAGAGGCGGGTTGCGCACAAACCGGCGATACGCTCAAATATCACCCTGTCATGCACACTGATTTGAAATATGTTCTGCGTGAATTCAATCTTTCCATTCGGCCAAATGACCCAAGGCGCTGCGATGATACGGGCGAATGCTGCTGCCAATTTCCCGACACCGTCTGACCTTTTCGAGCGGGCCTGGTCATTTTTTGAAAATGGCCGCGTGAATGACGCCCGACTCTGTCTGACCCAGGCCTTTCGCGCCGACCAGTCACTGATCGGTTCGTCATTATCCGATCCCGACCTGATGCGGGTGCATCTGGCGTTCGAAGCGCTGGGGCATGTACATCCGCGTATTGGCCAGCTAACCCGGCCCGGTGCCTTTCTGGGCCCGGCGCGGGCTTTGCTTGATACCGATATCGAGGCGGTAATCACCGCACGTCTTGAAGATGCCGGGAAAAATCACGGCCTGTCGCAGCCACCACCGCCGTTTGCGGACTATCACATGCTGCCTGCAACGGGTGATGCATTGGGCTGGCCGGTGCCCCGCCTGCGGGTCGCACTTGTTTTCGAAGGCGATGGGCAGGGCAATCTGGGCAATAACGATCTTTGGTATCACTTTGCCCGGTCGGGTCAGTATTGCGGGCTTGAGCTGGCAAATTTTGATGCGGCCGGGCTGTTATATGACAGGGGGCAGGGAACGGATCGAACACGGGCCGACCAGCTATTTGCAAATCTGACCACAGCGATTGAACAGTTCGCACCCGATATTGTGATGGTCGAAGCCAATTTTCATCCCGGTGCCGGACGGCTTGACCTGCATCACCTGCTGCACTGGCGTCTGCGGCAGTTCTGTCTCGTTTTCGTCGTGGCAGATACCGATGAAACCTCGGCTGTGCCAGTTGATTTCTGGGCGGAACACGGTGATGTGGTTTTGTTTTTCAACGCATCAACCATGACCGCGCTGTCTGCTCATCAGTCAAAATTCCTGCACTGGCCCGCGTTGCCGATG
>CAISDR010000445.1 GCA_903884125.1 uncultured bacterium | reverse complement strand
CCGCCGATGGTTACCTGGCCGTGGTTCAGGTGCCGACCGTGAACAATGGTGGCCTGAAGACATCTGGTATCGACGTGGGCGCACAATATTCCATGTCGTTGCCAAGCTCGCTGTCGCTGTTCTCCGGTCTTGCCGATCTGAAACTGCGCGGTGATGTCACCTATCGTGACAAGTACGACTACCAGCCTCTGCCGGGTGGCGTTGTTTATCCCTGCGCCGGTTACGGTGGCACCAACCAGTGCGGCGAACCCCTGCCCAAGTGGAAGGGTCAGGCCAGCATCACTTACATGAGCGGCCCGCTGACGGCGACGGTGCAGTATAACTACATCGGCTCGTGGAAGAATGATGCGCAGCTGGTGGGCGATGTGGCAGCCAATGAAGCAATTCCGACGGTTGCGGCAGTCCATTACTTTGACCTTGTCGGCAGCTATGAATTCATGAACCGCTATACCTTTGGTGCGGGCGTGAAGAATATCTTCGACAAGCAGCCGCAAAGCCTGCCGGATACAATGATGGGCTCGCAGCAGAATACCTTCTCCAACACATATGATGTGCTGGGTCGGCGGTATTACGTTTCGCTGCGCGTCAAATACTAAAAAGCAAAAGGCCCGGGACTGGACTTCAGCCCCGGGCCTGTGGTTTTGAATAAAGCGCCCGGATGTCAGATACATCCGGGCGTTTTATTAGGTCTGCTTTGGCGGGCCGCCGATAAACGCGTCCACCCCTTCAAAAAAATCGCCGATCAATGCCTGCTCAGCCGGGGAGATATCTGGATGCCAGATATCAAAGATCAGCACGACACGGGTCTGATCGCTGTCATTGTTTGCTTCATGATCAATCGTATCATCAAAGATGAACGCCTCGCCCAGTTTCCATTCGCGCGTATCATTGCCCACCCTGTACAGGCAATTGTCCGGAATGATCAGCGGCACATGAACGACCAGGCGCACATTGGTGACGCCGGTATGGGGTGGGATTTTTGTTTTCGGCGCCAAAACCGAAAACATGGCGTTTGGTGAACGTCTTGGCAGGCGTGCCGCAGGTGATGTGGCCAGCAGGGCCATGGTCTGCGGGCACAGTGCGGCGTGGTCTTGGACCACATGCCCATCCTGAATCAGGTGATAGGCATTCCAGCGCGGGTTCAGGTTCAATTCCGCCCACTGGTCCAGCGGCCGGTTTGAGGGATACTGAATATAGGGCGTGAAACCTTCATTGCGTTCCAGAATGGCCAAAAATTCCTGTCGGATAATATCCGTTGCAGCCTCTATGGGGCCAAGCCAGGGAAAGTCGCGGCGATCATAGAACTGGGTTTCAGGCAGTCCGGGATAATAGAAATTATGCGGCTGGCGCTGATACATCCGCTTGCGTCCCAGATAGACATCTACGGATTGCTGAAAGCGGTCCAGACGTTGATCCCTGAATCGCTCCAGGCTCTGAGCCAGGTGCCCATCGACCACACGGGCATGTTCGGTCATGAAGCGGTCTTGCGCGGCCTGTGCACGGCGCAGCATCGGCCGGAAATCCGGCGGCACTTCGTCCATTGGCGGGGCAATCGCCAGCGCCGCGTTATAACATGCGCCTGCGGTCACAATATCACCTTGATCCTCGAAATAAATGCCACGCAACAGATGCGCGATCAGTTCCCGCGGATCCAGATTAAGCGCCTGATCCAATGCCGCCAGCATGCCGGTCATATCGCCCATGGCGCGCCTGACCACGGCAAGGTTCAGGTGATTTTCAACCAGATTGGGCTCAAGACTGGCAGATGTCTCAAAAAGTTTCAGCGCCGATACCCTGTCGCCCGCCGACAGCGCCTTCATGCCACGGATGCGCGCATCCGCCGCCGGGGTCGGCGGAATAAAACTGGTAGCGGTTACAGGCAGCGCGCTAGCTGTCCTGACGGGCTTGGGACGCTTTTTGCTCACAGGATGCGCTGGACGCGGTATTCGCCGGTCCGTCCAATGACGTTGAGGCGGAATCCGTTGAACGAGGATTCCCGAATTGTGATTTCGGCACCTTCGACGCCACCACGCACGCTGCCGGTTTCTATGGTCTTCCAGACCTGATTTGTATCTGTGATTATAATGACGTGCCCATTACTGTCGACCGAGGTGGACAGGATATGTGCCGTGATCCCGGATATTTTCCCCTGTCCGACGATGGGCACGTCGGGTTTTCCATCCGCGCCAATGACGGGTGCTGCGGTTGGTGCATCATCGGCCTTGCGCCGCCCGAACAGCCCAAAGAAGCTGACCGTATCGCGTTCTTCCTGCTGGATGGCGCTGCGCATTTTGGCCGCTTCGCTGTCATAGCAGTCCAACCGCCTGTCGCGATCGGTAATCGCTGTGCAGGCCAAGATGCCACTGTCAGCGCCAAGCGCAGGCCCGGCGCACGTGGTCAGGATTGAAACAAACAACAAAAAGCTTCTGGGCAGCGCGCGCATCTTATTCCATCCCCGACATATTAGTCCCAGCATAAAGGGCTTTGCATCAACGGCTCAAGCGCTTTGCGTTAATGCGAATCTGCGTTAACAGGGTTGGTCATGAAAACAGCTCTATCAAGTCTGCTTGTTGCCTTTGTGCTTTCAACCCAGCCGATCATGGCGCAGACGATTGTGCCTGCCGCTGAAATTGTTGCTGCCTGTCAGGCCGAACGCGACAGCCTGCCGGATCGGGATCGTTCGTCCGAACGCAAGGCCAGCCCAAAGTCAGAAGTTGCGTCCAATGCGCCATCGTCTGCCTGCAAGGAATTTATGGTCGGGTATTTCAAGGCAACGCTGGGGGCTGAGGCGCAGGCACGTGCAAATGCTGCATCTTCGCCCGATGGCAGCCAGAAACTGTGCATTCGGCTGCCGGATTTCGTGCCATTCAGGGAACTGGCCGATATTTATCTCGACTATGCCCGGGCGCGACCTGATCTAAGCAGGCTTTCCGCCAAGGCCTTGGCAGATCAGGCCTTTGGCGCACGATATCCGTGTCCAGGTCGTTGATCAGCTTGATGTTCTGACCGGCGGCTGCCGGTTGGCCAAAAGGCCTAATTGCCGTTCGCGGTTAATGATGAAAAGACCTGCCCCGACAATAACACCGGCGCCAAGCAGAACCGACAGATCGGGTATCTGCCCGAAAAGGACCGCGCCTAGGGCTAGCGCCCAAAGGATGGCCACATAATCAAATGGGGCAAGGGTCGATGCCCCGGCATAGCGATAGGATGCGGTCATCAACACCTGACCCAGGCCCCCGGTAAGGCCGGTACTGATCAATATGGCCGCATCCGTCCAGCTTGGGTTTACCCAGACAAATGGCAGAGTCATGCTGGAGATCAGGGTCGTCATCAGCATGAAATAGAAGGCAATCGACAGGCTGGTTTCGGTCGCTGACAGGCGCCGGATCGAAATCATCGTCCAGGCGGTGGTGAACGCCCCAAATAGGGCAAGTCCCGCCCCAAGTGATACCACATCCCGCCAGTTGCCAGCCCCAAGGTTTAGGTGCGGCAGACTGGCGATGACCACGCCGATGAACCCCACAACCACAGCCGACCAGCGATAGATGCCAACCCGTTCGCTAAGCGTCAGCGCCGCCATGGCCGTGGTGATCACAGGGGCCGCAAAGCCGAGCACGGTCGCATCGGCCAGCGGCAGAAGGGTCAGGGCAGAAAAACCACAACCCATCGAAATGATCCCCGATGCCGCCCGCAGCAGATGCGCTGAAGGGTGGTGGGTATGCAAGACCGTGACCCCACCTGCCGCCCATGTCAGATAAAGAATGGGCAGAAGGGCGAAAGCGGATCTGAAAAAGATCAGTTCGCCGACTGGATAGCGGTCACCACACCACTTAACACCAGCGGCCATCAGGGAAAAAAACACACTGGATAATACCTTCATGGCAATGCCGCGCATGGCTTGGGCCTGTGGCCTGCCAGCACCGGCTGAAATCCTGAAGCGTGTTGAATTTGCCATTATCGATTCGCGATCTGTGCCCTGAACAGTTAGCTTGTGTATAGCCAGCCTTGCCGGGGGCTGCCATGTTCTTTCAGCAGATCAGCCATTTAAAGTGCCGTTCATTTTGCGAATGCGGTTTTGCGTTTGTCTCAATGTTTGTTTATGCCCATTCATGTGATGGCAATGTCTGAACCAATCAACCGATCTACATCCACGCCGCTTCAAATCTACCGTACGCTGGTGGCTTCGGGGGCTATTCAGGACGACGCCGCCCAGCGTCTGGCCGTGGAAAAGTTACAGATTCTGCACCGCCGTCTTGGTAATTATGACCCAAAGGCAGGTCGTGGCCTGCTGGCGCGGCTGGGTTTGACCCGGCGCAGCGAACCGCCAGAAGGGCTCTATCTTTATGGGGGGGTCGGGCGCGGCAAATCCATGCTGATGGACCTGTTTTT
>CAISDR010000444.1 GCA_903884125.1 uncultured bacterium | reverse complement strand
TTCCAGTTCGATCCGGTGGGCAAGACAAAGTTTACCACAAGCTGCGATCTTGCCAAAAAGGGTCTGACCTCGCGCGGCATTCCTTATGCCAATCAGGCAGCACCTGCCGGTACAATCGCCATGATTAAGGTCGGCGAAGTTGAAGTATCCAGCTATGATGGCAAAGCCGAAGGTGCAAAAGAGGCGGGCGTCGCGTTCGGCAAATCCCTAACCGAAGCGTTGAAGGCGGCAGGCTATCCGGCCAAGGCTGATCCGGCCAAGATCAACTGGGTCATGCTGACCGCAATGCTGTGGGTGCTTATGGTCTACGTGACCATGGTTTACGGCCCGATTGCAGCAGCGCTTGTGGAATTCTTCCCGACCTCGATCCGCTACACATCAATGTCGCTGCCCTATCATATCGGTAACGGCTGGTTTGGTGGTCTATTGCCCTTTACCGCAACGGCCATCGTGGCATCTACGGGTGATATTTATTCGGGCCTCTGGTACCCGATTGTCTTTGCAGCCATGACCTTTGTTTTCGGACTGATATTTGTCCATGAAACCAAGGACGTGGATATCAATCCCAAGGATGGCTGACGTTCCCGCATAGATTGAAAAGGGCGGCACTGGAAACAGCGCCGCCCTTTTTATGTGGCCCTTTTCATTTGGCAGGCAAACTGCTTGATTGTGACTTACTTAAATATTTGATCCGGGGAATAGGTTCTGCATGTTGAGCGAAGCACAAAGGCAGCAATTCGTCCGTGAAGGTTATACGGTCGTGCCGGGGTTCCGAAGCGTTGATGCCATTACCCGCCTGCGTAATCGGGCCGAGGCGATTGTTGATGACTTTGATCCCGGTATCAGCAGTTCCGTGTTTTCCACCGAAATGCAGTCCCACCAGTCAGATGATTATTTCCTGACCTCGGGCGATAAGATCCGCTGCTTTTTTGAAGATGAAGCCTTTGATGCCCACGGCCAGCTGGTCGTGGAAAAGGCAAAAGCGATCAATAAGATCGGTCATGCAATGCATGATCTGGATCCGGTATTTGTCGAATTTTCCCATGGGGCGGATCTGGCTGCGGTTGCCAATGATATCGGACTCGCCGCGTCAAAGGTCTATCAATCCATGTATATTTTCAAACAACCCCAGATTGGCGGGGTTGTAAACTGGCATCAGGATGCAACCTATCTGATTGCCAATCCGATGACTGTAACGGGCTTCTGGTTCGCGCTGGAAGATGCGGATCGTGAAAACGGTTGCCTTTGGGTCGAACCGGGCGGCCAGCATTCCCCGCTCAGGGAACAATTCAACGTCATCGACGGCGTGGGGCGAACCCGTTGTCTGGATACGACGCCATGGCCAATGGGAGATCAGGCAATCCCGGTCGAAGTCAAGGCGGGAACCCTGGTCGTATTCCATGGCCTGCTGCCGCATTATTCCGCGCCTAATCGTTCAAAAAGATCACGCCACGCCTATACGCTTCATGCCATCGACGGACATTCCACATGGGATCCGACAAACTGGCTGCAGCGAAACATTCCATTGCGGGGGTTTGCCTGATCGCAGCAAGGTGTCCAATCGATCGGGCAAAAAAATGCCCCGCATTTGGCGGGGCTGAAGTTGGTGGTTTTTGGGGGACGATGACAAGAGGTCATGAACCACTTTTGACAACCTATCCCAAAAACCTTTACGAACCCTAAACATGACGATTCTGCGCTTCACTTATCTATCGCCATTCGCGCGGACATCCCGATCAACTGGATTTGTCCGG
>CAISDR010000443.1 GCA_903884125.1 uncultured bacterium | reverse complement strand
CCTGGGCGCGGGCGGCAAGATCATGTGCAGCCACATCGCGCGAGGTTGCAGCAGTGTCCAATTGCGCGCGCGATGAAATTTCTGCTGCCGCCAGTTCTTTCTGGCGCGCAAAATCGCGGCGCCGGAATTCCGCCGTCTCCTGCATGGCTTTCAGGTTTGCCAGCTTCTGCCGATAGGCGGATTTCATCGCGCTGACTTTCAGCCGGGCGGACGCATATTGTGCTTCCGCCTCTTTTACGGCGATTTTCCACGGATGGTCGTCAAGGCGAAACAGTAAATCACCGCGTGTCACTTTCTGGTTATCCCTGACCGCAACTTCGACAATGCGTCCGGAAATATTGGCCGAAACCAGAACCCGTGCGGCCTGAATATAGGCATCATCCGAACTCACATAACGGTCGCCGTTTAGATAGACATAGCCCGCAACCAGCAGGACAATCAGGGGAAATGCCAGCATGAAGAAATGCCGGTTGCGGCTGAACCAGTCGGACTTGATTTGATCATCCGCATGGGTACTGACGCTGTTCATGATACAATTCCCTTGGACTCATGGTGTCGAATGATCGCATCGGCCTGTTCACCGATCAGCGTGCAGATTTCATCGATCTGTTTGCCCTTGAAAGCGGGCCATCCCATGGTTTTTAGCACCGCCTCGCGCGAGGTGCGGAAGAACGCCACCTGTCCCAACAGGGACTGGGCAACCAGTTTCACTTTTGGATGTGTTGGCCGCTGGGCGATGAATGGCCAGATCAGCGCACATAATGTGTCATTGAGGTCGCGGATAAAGCCCAGATAAAGACGATCAAATGCAGATGTGGGATCAAGCTGTTCGCGCGAGATGATGCGCGACATCAATGCCCGTTCTTCACCATCCTGAAGGACCAGCGGCACCAGCACGTTCACAAAATCACGCAGCAGTTCGCGCCGTGCTGCCAGTGTCAGGTCGGATTGATCCAGCTTTGCCTTTATCGCGCCAAGCTGCGGGATCAGGTGTTGGCGATAATAGTCGACGATAAAATCAACAACAGCCAGATACAGCCCTTCCTTGCCGCCAAAATAATAGGGGATGGCGGCAATATTGGCACCCGCAGCCTTGGCCAGCGCGCGGGTGGATGCGCCTTCAAATCCTGACTTTGCATAAATCTGCAAACCGGCATGGATAAGCTGCTGGCGTGCGGCATCACCCCGGCCCGCAGGCGGGGAGAGGTCAGCGCGTGGACGTGAAGCTTCTGGATCAGACATTACGTCAAATTCTAATCGATCGATTGAATTAGTCAATCGATCGAATGGTCTGCGATACCGCGCGAACGCGACCCTGGTTTATGGGGCGAACCCAGAAACCATCAGGCTTGCACAGATGTTACGGCACCAAAAAGACGTAAAAAAAATAAAAATCCCTAAAAAGTATCTAATGTTACTGTAAAAAACCGTTTTAGATTGTATCTATTGGACAAGGGCGCGGTCCTAAGGTTTCGTAACGTATTGATAGGGCGTAAAAATGACTGACACAACCCAAAGTTCAGGTGGCGCGGCAGCTTCGACAAATGACACCGTTTTGAACAGCGCACCGGACGTTGCGGTCAGCATTTTTTACCAGGCGGCAGGCCAGGCGTTTTCCCTGACCATGCAAAACGCAGCGTCAAACCAGCAAAACCTCAATGCATTGAATCCAACAATCGTAGCCCACGCGCTCAAGCTTCTGGGCGCGTAACGACGGTAGCGGGCGGGTCCCCCTTGGCCTGGTTGGGCAGCTAAAGGATTAGCAACATGTCGAGTCTCAAAGCACAGGCGGCAGGAAGCCAGACCACATCCAGCGGAAGCGGTGCCGGAGCTGGGGCTAGTGCGGCCATTAGCAATTTCAAATCCGCCGCAGCTGAACAGGTCGGTACCATGATTGGCGAGGATATCCGCGCCTTCATGCAAAGCATGGAACAGATCTATGTCATGGCGACCGCCAAGGCGCTGGCAATGATTGCGGAACCTGATCCTTCACAGCAGCAGGCTGGCACAACCTTGCTCACCAATATTGCGACGTCGCAAACGAACGCCATTTCATTTGCAACATCGACCGCAACGGTTGCGACCACATTTATGGACGCATGAGAAACAGGCTGAGCCGCAGCAAATCGACCAGAAGGCAATCTGATCATGGTTGGAATGGCAAATGGACGCGACACAAATGCCGAGTTTGAAAAAGCAGTTGCTACAGTCAAGGCAGAAGTCATTGAACAGGTCATGGTCGAACTGCGTCCCTTGCTTACCCAACTGGCGGAGCTTGCAAGGGCAAAATCACCTGATCCAAAAATGAACATGGCAACAGCAGAAGAATTACATGCCCAGGCCAAGGCCCGAATGGATGCAATGGGAAAAAGACTGTCCGAGCGCGTGGCCATGCGGCAGGGGCAGATCAAACAGCGAATGCAAAGGAAGAAATAAATCATGGACAGCATAATTGAAAATCCGTCGCTACCCGATCAGCCCGTATCCAACGTCAGCACAGAGCCTAACTCGGATTCGTCACCTTCTGCCGAAGCTCAATCCGGTGATGTGCCCGATATTTCGGTTGCGGTCGTAGGAACAGGTTCTGCAATGGCCGCTGGCAGCCAATATCAGCATATGACCCATTCATTGGGGTTGATGTTCGAAAACGCTGTCTCGACACAGAACAATGCGTTTGCATCGTTGCTGTCTCAGACTGCAACCAGTGTCAAACAGACCCTTCAGATTGATCCTCTCACCGGCATTAGAGCATTTGCGAAGATGTTGGATGATGTCTGACGCACAGGCGTCCGGCCAAGGGTGCGCGATGCCCTGAAATCACGCGCAAATTGTGTGTTCAACTGTCATATAGGAGTTAAAAAATGTCTACAGTATCGCCACAGATCACTGACGCCGTCACTCAGACCAATGTGAAGGTTGTTGCTGAATCGCCAGCCGTCGCCATCAGTTCGCTGTACCAGACAGCCGCGCATTCAACCGGCCTGATGTTTGAAAATTCAGTCACGGCCCAGAACAATCAAAACATTCTGGCCCAGGCTGCAACGACCCAGGGCGTCATGCAGATCTACAGCATTGATACAATTTCCGATGCGATCTCTGTTGCACAGATGCTGAATGCAAATGCTGCAACCACCTAATGAATATCGGGGCGGGAACAGCCCGCCCCGTTACTTACGCGGGATAAATGTTTTGTCTGCCTAACGGGCAAAGGCTCAATCAGCCTTCCAACAGGAGTTAATTATGGCCACAGGTCCAATAGTATCACCGCAGATCACCGATGCCGTCACCCAAACCAATGTGAAGGTTGTCGCTGAATCTCCCGCCGTTGCCATCAGCTCTCTGTATCAGACAGCGGCTCATTCCACCGGCCTAATGTTTGAAAATTCAGTTGTTGCCCAGAATAACCAGAACATTCTGGCTCAGGCAGCAACGACACAGGGCGTCATGCAAATCTACAGCATCGACACGATCACTGACGCGATCTCGGTGGCGCAGATGCTGAACGCAAACGCGCGCACCACCTAGTCAAAAAACGGGGGGACAAAATCCCCCCGTCTTTCAT
>CAISDR010000442.1 GCA_903884125.1 uncultured bacterium | reverse complement strand
CGAGTCGGTACAGCCTGCGCACGGTTTCATCGTCGCTTTCATCGATCAGACGGCTGAGCGTCTGTGCCCGACCATCATCGGACAGATCGCGATAAGCGGGATTGGCATAAACAACCACACCAGTGGAATCTGTAACCAGCAATCCATCGATGTCGGATTCCCACAGGTCACGCAAAAGACGCCGCGCAAAACCATCTGCGCCTTCAGCACCCGCAAAAGGTCGGCCCAGATCGGCAACCCATATCGCCCCGCCCGCCGCACCAATGCAGGTAAAAGCCAGACCGGCGACGGTCAGGTCCATTGTCCCGGCTGCTGCAAGAAAGATCAGCCCAAGTGCTGCAAATCCCGATGCGACCAGCAAGGCACGCACCACCCAGGTCACTGGCAGACTGGATTTCAGCCGAAATCCTAAAGCAGGCAATAATGTGCTGCGGCGCATATTCGGACGCGCCACCGCTCCGCTTTCGCCTTTGGAAAGTGCCAACGGCGATTTCATGGCGAGGGATCGCCCCGATCCGGCGTGATATTCACTTTTGCAGGTGCCGTCGCCTTCTTGCCCTTAAGCCGCCAGACGAATCCGATGACTTCGGCAACGGCCTTGAAATGTTGTGGAGGTACGGGCTGATCAATTTCAACCGTTGAAAAAAGCGCTCGCGCCAAAGGCGGATTTGCAACCAGCGGCACGCCGTTTTGTTCAGCCAGCTCGCGGATACGGGCTGCAACCAGATCAGCACCCTTGGCCACGCAGACTGGGGCCGCCATTGAATCTTCTTCGTATTTCAGGGCAACGGCAAAATGGGTCGGGTTGGTGACAACCACTGTTGCCTGCGGTACTGATTGCATCATGCGCTGGCGTGCGCGCTGCATACGAATACCGCGCAACCGGCCCTTGATCAACGGATCACCTTCGGACTGCTTGGCTTCTTCTTTCACTTCCTGGCGGGTCATGCGATGGCGTTGCATAAAACGATAGCGGTTGATGAAATAATCCGCACCCGACAGTGCCGCCTGAACGATCAGCATTGCAATCAGGACCTTTAATACCAGCGCCATGCTTAAGCCCAGCATCTGTGACAGATCAACCTGAATGAAACCTGGAATCTCAGCGCGATGCTGCCAGAACACAGCAAACCCCGTCCCACCGATCAGCAACAATTTGGCGATGCCCTTGCCCAGCTCAATCAGGGCATCCATCCCGAATAGTCGACCAAGCCCCGAAATCAGCGACAAGCGAGAAATGTCCAGGCTCAACCGGTCGAAGTTGAACGATATCGGATTTTGCAATGCACTCGATCCAATCGAGGCGATAATCAAAAAAAGCACCGGCATGCCAAGAATTGCCAGCAGATCCAGGCCGATCTGATGCATCACCACAACCAGATGACCACCATCGAATGGAATATTATGCGCCTGTTCCAGAAATCTGACCGTACGGCCGACCACCTGATGGGCCATGTAGCCCGACATGGTGACCATCACCAAAGTCGCCGCAAACAGTACGATGAAGTGTTTTAATTCCTGACTTTGAATAACGTCGCCCTTTTCGGCGGCATCACTTAGGCGTTTGCCAGTCGGTTCTTCTGTTTTTTCACTGTCATCACTGTCTTCGGCCATGGATCAGCTCCAGGCGCCAAAGAGTGAAAAATGAAATATGACCATCGTGGTGCACATCACTATAAGAGAAATGTTTTCATACGTTCACCGTAATAGGTGAGGAACATGTTGAGCAACGTTCCCATCAGGATCGACAGCAGCGCAAAGCTTAGCAGTATCTGGGCTGGCTGGGTGACAAAGGTGATCTGCATCTGCGGAATAAGACGCGAAAGCACGCCAATGATGACATTGAAAACAATGCCAAACACAATGAAAGGCGCCGCCATCTGTATGCCGAGTTTGAATGAACCGGCAACCGAAACCAGAATGGTCAACAGCCAGACTGCCGTTGTAGGCCACTGGCCGGGAGGGAAAAT
>CAISDR010000441.1 GCA_903884125.1 uncultured bacterium | reverse complement strand
GCCAGCCAGAATCCAATTTTCAATTGAAACATCAGGACGCCAGCCGTATAGGCCCCGATACCGAATAGTGCCGCATGGCCCAACGAAATTTCCCCGGTATAGCCCACAACAATATCGAGCCCCAAAAGCAGGATCGAATAAATTGCAATGACCATGCCCAGATGGACATAATAATTGGTCATACCCAAAAAGGGCAGCGGCAGGGCAATGGCACACGCAGCAATGATTGCAACAATGACGTTTTCCGGCGACACGCGCATTCTACTTATACCTTCTTGATCGCACGCTTGCCGAACAGGCCATCAGGCCGGATCGCCAAAACCAGCAACAGCAAAAACAGTCCGGGCACATCCGCATAACCTGTTGCCAGATAATAACCGGTCATTTTTTCCGAAATGCCCAGAAGGATTCCGCCGACGATGACACCAAGTCCGCTGGTCAGCCCGCCAATGATGGCAACGGCAAATGCTTTCAGACCAAGGGCTGTGCCCATGGTTGCCCCGGTCAGGGTAACAGGTGCAATCAGCACGCCTGCAAAAGCCGCTGTCATTGAACTCATGGCGTAGGAAAGGGTGACGATCTGTGGAGTATTTATGCCCATCAGTCCGGCCGCATCGGAATCATTGGCGGTCGCAACAACCGCCTTGCCCCAGATCGTGCGGCGATTGAAAAGTTCTACGGCCAGCATCATTGCCAGTGCGCCAGCCAGAATCAGAAACTCCATGGGCAGGATATGTGCACCGGCGATCACCACCGGTGTTTCCGGCAGCGGTGAGGGGAATTTCAGGTCGTCACGACCCCAGATATTTTCGGCAACATTTTTGAAAATCACGCCCAGAGCTATTGTGGACATCACCCAGCCGAACTCAGACTTCTGGGCAACAGCGCGCGCAACGCCCAAACGTTCAACCACAACGCCCTGCAATAATCCAAATGCCAATACCACAGGCAACATAGCCCAGTAACCAAGTACAGGCATCAGACTCAGGCCTACGACGGCACCTAGCATCAATGCTTCGCCCTGACCAAAGTTCAGGGTGCGCGACGTAGCAAAGGTCAATTGGTAACCAAAGGCGATTGTGGCGTAAATCATGCCAACCGAAATGCCCGAGACGACCAATTGGATAAAAACGTCCATCAAATCTGATCCTTTAGCCTGCGAACAAAAACCAAACCGTCAGCCCTTGGGACAAAAAAGGGGCGACGAGTGAACGCCGCCCCGGATTGCCATATTTGCCTAATTTTTGGGTTTAGTGCGGACCTTTGCCGCATCCTTGCGGTCTTCTTCATAGGCAAAGCTGACGCGACCGCCCTTGACTTCACCCATCACCGCCATGCCAAGCGCCTGGCTCTCATGGTCGGTCGCGCTGAATGGCTGGTTATAGGTGGTAACGACACCTTCAACTGGCTCCTTAAGCGATTCAAGGGCCTGACGGATCTTGTCCCCATCGGTACTGCCCGCCTGCTTGATCGCGGCGGCCAGCAGATAGACCGAGTCATAGCCTTGGGCCGCAGAAACAGGGCTTGGCATGCGGTCCACATTATAGGCTTTGGTGTAACCGTCGATGAATGCCTTGCGCTTTGGGGTGGTTGGTTCCTGGATAAAGGCCTGGGGCATGCGTGCGCCCTCGCCATTGGGCCCCGCATTGTCGATAAAGCTCGACATGGACAATGTCCACGAACCGATCATCGGCACCTTCCATCCCAGTTTGGCCATACCATTGGCGATCTGGGCCAGTTCGGGGCCAATGCCATAAGTCAGTATGGCCTGTGCACCAGCCTCTTTTGCCCTGAGCAACTGGGCGGTCATTTCGGTGTCTTTGATGTTGAACTTTTCAACCGCCACCGGGGTCAGATTGCGTTTGGCAAGGGACTTTTCCAGGTCCTCGCGGCCAAGCTGCCCATAATTGGTAGAATCCGCCAAAATAGCTAGCTTTGTGAACTTGCGTTTGTCCACAGCCTCGGCGGCGATCATTTCAGCCTGAATAACGTCAGGCACCGAGATGCGGAAAACGAAGTTAGCGGCATGTTCAGGGGGCAGAAACTGCTTGGAAATCACCGTGCCGGTTGCCACATTGTTGATCACCGGTATTTTGTTTTCCTGATAAAAACGCTGCGAAGCCAGGGCAACACCGGTATTGATGTACCCAAGGGTGGCCACAACCCCTTCCTTGTCGATGAGTTCCTGGGCGATCTGGACACCAAGTTCGTTCTTGGCTTCGTCGTCGCGCTCAACAAGTTGAATCTGCTTGCCCAGGACTCCGCCTGCGGCGTTGATTTCTGCGGCAGCCAGCTTTACGCCGTCACGCATTGACACGCCCATGGAAGATGATCCGCCGGTAAAGGGGCCGGAAAGCCCAACTTTGATCGTACCGGCACCGTAGGCAAGAGGACTGAAAGCAATGGTAGCACCAGCGGCCGCGGCGAAAATAACGCCACGCCTGGACAAGCCAAAAGCGGCCAATGTGGCCATATTGGCAAATTTATTTGGATTGGCATTGTTCATTGGCATCCTCCCAAGTTTCTATTTTCGCTGCATTTCGGGTAGTCTACAGCACATTCTTCCGGAATCACACAAGCCTGAAAGTGCCCCCATGGACCTCCGCGAAACTTTAGATAAATCTTTACGGAATATTTTCCATACTGCAATGGGCGCGCGACGGGCCGAAATTTGGGCATATGTATCTGCTAATACCAATAACATTGTGCAATATGGCCCGTTTGAGGGGTTATTGCTGACGGGCGAGACGTCCTGGGACGCAGTAGGCGACGAAGCAGCAAAGCTGCTGGGATTTTATGAAGAGGAAATTCACCCCCATATTGAACAGGCCATCGCCGCCCGGCCTGACCTTGTTTTGAACGTAGGGTGCGCCGAAGGCTATTATGCCGTGGGCTTGGCGCGGCGATTGCCGGATGCGCGAACGATTGCATTTGACATCGACCCAAATGCCCAGACCGTGTGTCGGAAAACGGCAGTTGTGAACTATGTGGCCGCACGGATGGCGGTATCAGGCGGCGTCAATGCCGCCGATATCGAAACCCACCTTGCCGAGGCCCAACGCCCATTTATCTTTATGGATTGCGAAGGGGCAGAGATGGAATTGCTGGACCCTGAAATCGCCCCGTCGCTTAAGCGCACCAGGATACTGGTTGAACTGCATGATTTTGCCAACCGTGCCATTACCCCAATTCTGCAATCGCGATTTGAACAGACCCATGATCTGGAAATCATCGGCGAAGGTCCTCGCGATCCCAATCGTGCACCGATGCTGGCGCGGCTGCCCAGTATGGACCGATGGATTGCGGTTTGCGAAAACCGTCCGGAACAGATGTTTTGGCTGAACGCAGTTCCAAAAAGTTGATCCGCGAAAACCGGGCTGAGCAGAACGGCTATTCCGCAGTTATATTGCTTGGCAGCCTTTTTCTGTTGTGGCCCGCACTCGCAAATGGCTGGCCGTTGGTGTTTCATGACACAGGCGGTTATCTGGACCGGGGCTACTTATTGTCACTGGGGTTTGGTCGCTCGCTATACTATGGGCTTTTTCTGCGCGAAGCGAGCAACCAGACACTGGCTCTTTGGCCGGTCATCATTATCCAGTCCCTGATAAATGCCTGGGTGATCGTCCTTTGTCTTCGCACGCAGGGGGCGGGACATCGCTTTGCACTTCTGGTCCTGATTGCTGTTTCAATATTGACGGGACAGGCCTTTTTCACGTCCCAGATCATGCCGGACGCTTTCACGGCACCCATGGTTTTGAGCCTTTTTCTACTTGGTTTTCGCGGGCAGGCGCTCGGGCTGCCCACGCGTGTCGCTTTGTATGTGCTGGTGACGTTCAGCTGCCTTGTTCATATGTCCCACCTTGGCCTATGTGCGGGCCTGGTTCTTAGCATGGCGCTCTGGCGCTTTGTCCGGATGCGACCTGTACCTGTTGTGCCCTGGACCGGTCTGGTGGCAGCACTTGTAATCCTGCCGGTTGGCAATGGTATCATCGGCGGCAGTTTCGGTATGACGCCAGGGGGCAGTGTCTTTGTCCTGGGACGGCTGGTTCAGGATGGACTGGTCCAACAGGTTCTCGATGATGTATGTCCCGACGCGCGCTTCAAACTTTGCGCGTTCAAGGATGAACTGCCGCGAAATGCCAATGACTTTCTATGGGGGGGTGATGAAGCAGCCCTTCGTCAGATTGGCGGGCTGGAAGGGGCAGGCGAGGAAGCCAATGCCCTGATTGTCGAAAGCATACGGCGACATCCGGTCAACAACGCGGCTGCTGCCGCACGCGCGCTTATACAGCAGTTTTTTCTGTTTCGCACTGGCGATGAGCTGGGTGCATTTTTGTGGCACACCCGATGGCGGATTGAAGCCTATTTTCCTGATCATCTTCAATCCTTTGATCTGGCTTTGCAGCAGCAGAAGGATAAAGCCGATCTGACACGGATTGATCCATTACATGAACTTGTCATTTTGTTAAGCGCGGCGGGTCTTGGTCTTTTTGCATTTCGTGGTTCGCCAGACTCACGCGTTAGCGCGCTGTTCATCCTGTTGGCTCTGGTTGGCAATGCAGCTGTATGCGGCATTTTTTCCAACCCGCAGCCAAGGTATCAGGACAGACTGATTTGGGTGGTGGTACTGGGTGCGTTCATGGCATACCAGCAGCGTCAAAAAGGAAAATCATAAGGGCAGACCATGACCAGAGCACCGAGAATTGCCGTCCTTGTTCCCTGTTATAACGAGGCTGCAGCGATCAGCATGGTAATTGCCGATTTCCGGCATGCGATGCCGGCCGCAAAAATTTACGTCTATGACAATAATTCGACTGACGACACGATTGAAGTGGCGAGGCGGGCGGGCGCCATCACCTGTCGTGAGCCGCGGCAGGGCAAGGGTAATGTGGTGCGTCGCATGTTTGCCGATATCGAGGCCGACGTCTATGTGCTGGTGGATGGGGACGACACCTATGACGCTTCGAGTGCGGATAAGATGGTCGAACTTCTGTGGTCAGAGCGCCTTGACATGGTCAATGGACGACGTGTCGACAATGATGATGCGCTTGCCTATCGGGCAGGCCATCGACTGGGCAATGCAGCGTTGAGCAATACTGTTCGTATGATTTTCGGTAATGGTCTTGAAGATCTGCTGTCCGGGTATCGGGTATTTTCGCGCAGATACGTCAAATCCTTTCCCGCCCTTGCTTCCGGGTTTGAAATTGAAACCGAGCTGACTGTTCATGCTCTTGCCCTGCGCATGCCAATGTCAGAAGTAACAGCGCCCTATAAACACCGTCCAGAAGGTTCGGTATCGAAATTGCGGACATACCGCGATGGTACGCGGATTCTGGCGACCATTTTATGGCTGGCCAAAAATGAACGGCCCATGGCGATGTTTGGCATTATTTTCGGTTTGCTGGCGGCTATTTCTATCATTCTTGCTGTACCCATTTTCATCACCTATGCAGAGACAGGGCTGGTGCCGCGTTTGCCAACAGCGGTTGCTGCAACCGGGGCAATGCTTCTGGCCGCGCTAAGCCTTGGTGTGGGCCTTATTCTTGATGCTGTTACGCGCGCGCGTCTTGAACTGCGACGGTTACATTATCTGAACTATCAGGCGCCTGGCGACCATGCAGTCAATCCGATTGAGTGACCCGGATGCTTGGGCAGATATTTCGGTTCGGGATCGTCGGCACGATAGGGTTCCTGGTTGATGCCGGGGTATTAAGGGCGTGCCTTTCCCTGGCAGGCCTTGGCCCATATTCAGGGCGGGTGATTTCTTTTCTGTTTGCGGCCACAACAACCTATCTGCTGAACCGGGTATGGACTTTCAAGGCACATGGGTCAGATGCCCGGCGTGACCTGCCCTTATGGTTGGCACTGATGAGTGTCAGTGCTTTGGTGAACTATGGGGTCTATGCGATCAGTCTGAATATGATTGATCTGGTGGGGCAATGGCCGGAACTGGGCGTTGCCTTTGGATCGGTTGCGGCAATGGGTTTAAATTTTCTGGCCGCGCGTTATATCGTGTTTCGTCAGACCCATTTTGGACCGATCAACTGAATGAATTCCCTTGCCACGGCATTCCGATTTAGCAGGCCAACGCGACTGTCCCATTTTTTGTGGGCGGCGGCGGTTGGTGTAAATCTTGTTCTTGGCTGGATTTTTCTGGTGGGGATCGTGCCGTCTGCTTTGTCCAGTCTGCCGCAGATTCATGGGTGGATTGGGATTGGACTGATTGCGCTGATCACCGCAAGGCTGGCAATCCGGGGATGGGTTGGTCGTCCCGCCTATCTGGTGCAGCCGCGTTTCGAGAGATTTGTCCATTTTGTTCACATGGCACTTTACGGATTTATGCTGGTTTGTGCTTTTTCTGGCCTTGCCATGGTGGGCATTGCTGGTGGACTGCCCCAGTTGCTTGGGCTTGGCGCGGCGGGTGATGC
>CAISDR010000440.1 GCA_903884125.1 uncultured bacterium | reverse complement strand
TTTGCAGCATATTGATGACTTGCGCACGCGGCCGCAGGATTTTGATCCTGCCACGCGCGATCGGCTTTTGGCCGGTGCGCTGCTGCCAGCGAATCTGATTTTAAAAGCTCAAAAGTTCCGAAGCTGGTTCAAGGCCCGCGTTGCAGAAATATTCATAGATTTCGACGTGCTGATTGCGCCAGCAACACCGCAGAGCGCGCCCCTGCTGGGGCAGACGACCATGTTGCTGGGTGACCAGCAGGTTCTGGTGCGCCCCAATATCGGCCTTTATACGCAGCCGATCAGCTTTATAGGCCTGCCGGTGATCTGTGTGCCCCTATGCCGTCCGGGGCAGATGCCGCTGGGCGTGCAATTAGTCAGTGCGCCATGGTGCGAAGATAAATTATTCGCGGTTGCTGCTCGACTTGAACAATCAGGAATTGTTCAGGCAGCTATGCCGCGGGGCTTTGCTTTCGACGCTGACGCTTAATGGCTTCAATCAGCACGGGCAGGCGGTCATTGCCAAAGTACATGTCATCACCCAGAAAATAAGTTGGTGATCCAAAACCACCGCGTGTGATCACCTGTTCGGTGTTGAACCGTAATTCGTCCTTGATTGTTGGCGCAGCGATACCGGCAAAAAAGGCGGCCGTGTCAATGCCGATCCGGTCACAGATCAAAGCTAGTTCTTCGTCGCGCGAAATATCGCGATCTTCGCTCCAATAGGCGTGAAAGACTGATTCAGCAAATGGTACCAGCAGGCCTTGGGGTGCAAGCCAGATGCACCCGCGCATGGCCTTGACCGAATTGACCGGAAAGACACCCGGCGGAAATAAAATCTTCAGCCGGGCGAGTGCGGCCCAGTCGGCCAGATCCTTGACCATATAGGCCTGTTTTGCCGGTACGCCGGTCTTCCGGCTTTCATAGACTGACGGATTGACGGCGTTGAAAATGCCGCCGACCAGTATCGGTCGCCAGATAATCTCGAATTCAAATTCATCTGCCAGCGGGCGGATATTGTGAAACGCCAGATAGGTCCAGGGACTGGAACAATCAAAGTAAAATTCGACCTGTGTCATGAAACTAAACTCAACGTCCTCTGGTTTCGATATTGAGCTGCCCGGCAAGGCCCGCGACCCGATGCTCCTCGATTTCGTGATATTCCGGTAACTGCATAACGGCATGGAACACAGCACGCGAGGGGTATTCCATCAGCGCAACCGAATCCCATAATTCCTCGACATCGCCGATCATCAATCCTTTGACCGCGCCGGAATAGACCAGTCGACCACCATGGGCTTCGACCAGGCTTGTCATCCGAGTACCATAGCGGGCATAGGCTTTGCGGCCACTGACAGCTTCGCCCGAGGCATAGGTTGCCTGTGCCTTGAATTTCAGCAGATTGACCATGATAAAGGGGCCTTCCTCTGGCCCCTTGAATGTCTTTTCCACCTGTTCAGGTGTCGGAAACACGCTGTTTACAACGTTCATTCTTCAATCCATTGGTGCGAGTTGGTCGGGCAAAGTTCAGCGCCCGATAACCGGGTGAGAATTCAGCTTTTTCAAGGCGGCCTCAATCTTGGTCATTGTCGTGGGTGTAAGGCCCGTCTGCGGAAAATGCGATAGAAAATTCAGGGAACAGTCCCGCGCAAGTCCCGCATCCGGGCTTAATGCCAGGTCAGGGTCATAGGCGACTAAAATCGCCTGTGCCGAAGGATCGGCCATCAGTTGCGCCAACGGGGTGTCCATACCCAGTTCTGCCGACCGATTGGCTAATGCCTGGCTCGATGCGGGCAAGTCGAATTCCGAATCGTTTTGCGGCAGTGCAGCACAACCAGCCATAAAGACCAGCAGGCCGGAAAGGCCAGCGGCGTTAAGAGTCAGGCATATGTTTTTTGATGTAGCCATGATCGTTGCATATTCTAAACCTGTTCGCGTCGCCTGGCAAATTGTTGAATATACGCTGATCAAAAATCCGCTATATCGGCATGCCGGTTTCCAGATATCGCTCGGCAAGTGCACAATGCATTGCAATACCATTTGCCATTGCGTCTTCGTCAACAGTCATATGGGTTGAATGACACGATGGCGCATGGTGTGGATCATGACCTGGCGGGGTAACACCCAGCCAGAACATCGCGCCAGGCACGCGTTGCAGAACATAAGAAAAATCTTCCGCCCCCATGACCGGATGTGCGCTTTGGGCAAAACCAAGTGGCCCGAACGTGTCTTTCGCGACGTCGCGGGCAAATTCGTAAAAGCGTGCGTCATTAACGGTTACCGGATAGCCCGGATGCCAGGTCAGGTCGATTTTTGCACCATGGGCTGCGCCTATGCCCTGGGCCAGCTTGCGGGTGTCATCGTGGATCATTGACCTGTTTTTTTCAGACATGGTTCGCAATGTACCGACAAGCAGGGCTGTATCTGGAATGATATTATTGGCGGTGCCTGCTTCAACCTTGCCGATGGTGATCACCACTGGGTCAAACGGATCCACCCGTCGCGTCACATAGGTTTGAAGTGCCAGCCCGATTTCAAAGGCTATCGGCACCGGATCGACACATTGGAACGGTCGCGACGCATGACCACCGCGCCCGATGATCAGCATTTCAAAATGATCCGCGGACGCAAGTGCTGCACCGGCGCGCCCAGCGATCATGCCCGAAGGAAAACCCGGAGCCACGTGCAGGGCAAAGGCTGCCTGCGGCACCGGGGCCAGATCGAGCAGACCATCATTGATCATATGAAGTGCACCCTTGTGACCTTCTTCGCCCGGTTGGAACATCAGTTTTACGTTGCCCGCCAGCCTGTCACGGTTTTTATGCAGCAAACGGGTGGCAGCAACCAGCATCGCGGTGTGGGCATCATGTCCACAAGAATGCATCCGACCGGCAATGGTGGATGCGAATTCAAGCCCGGTTTCCTCGGGCATGGGCAGGGCGTCCATATCACCGCGCAAAAGGATGGTGGCCCCCTGACGCGATCCTTTGACCGTCACGATCAGTCCCGACGTGGATGGTCCTTGTTGTATGTCCAGATCCAGATCTGCCAGCGCCGCGCGGACACAACGGGTTGTTTCCGGTAGATGCAGTCCCAATTCCGGGTGGCGATGGATCTCTCGGCGAATTTGAATGGCCATGGGCAGGATTGCGGCCGCTTCAAGGCGCCAGAAATTTGTCGATTGCGTTGGGTTTGTCATTAACGTCACCTGTGAACCTGTGGATTTTATTCAAGCAATTATTCGCCGCGCGACTATAGCCAAATCTGATCAGGATAGAACAGGTTTGTATGACAATTATCGCTAGCCAGCCGTGTGGCAGAAAAATATTGGAAATGGAGATCATCGTGTCAAATCCGATCATTCGTCAGAAACTGGATTCAGGTTCATTTTTTGTTGCCCCGGGCATGCAGGACATGATTGCAGGCACAATCGCAAACAAGGTCGGGTTCGAAATTGTCTATGGCACGGGATATTGGATGACGGCGTCGGCGCTTGGCCTGCCTGATGCCGGTATTGCGACCTACACCCAGATGGTGGATCGCATGGCAACTTTGGTGCAATGCAGCAATTCTGCGGTGATCGCCGATGCCGATACCGGCTATGGCGGTCTGTTGAATGTGCATCACACGGTTCGCGGTTACGAGGCAGCTGGTGTGACAGCAATTCAGATCGAGGATCAGGAGTTTCCGAAAAAATGCGGGCATACGCCCTATAAACGCTGCATTCCGCTGGTAGATATGGTCGAGAAGATAAAGGTCGCGTGTGCTGCCCGTCACGATCCTGTCAACACGCTGATCATCGCGCGGACAGATGCGCGTGCAGGCGAAGGGTTTGACAGTGCCCTGCGCCGTGCCAACGCCTATGCAAATGCCGGCGCTGATATTCTGTTTGTTGAGGCATTGCACAGCGAAGACGAAATGCAGAAGGCCTGCGCCGTTGCCGGCAAGCCCATGATGGCCAATATGGCGGATGGTGGCAAAACGCCAATCCTGTCGGCGAAGACGCTTCAGGACATCGGTTATGCCTGCGCAATCTTCCCGGCCATGACCAGTCTGGTTGCCGCCTTTGCCATGGAGCAGGCCCTGACCCATCTCAAGAATACGGGCAGCAGCCATGGCATGGCTACGCCCTTGTTCGATTTTCAGGAATTCTGTCGTCTGATCGGTTTTGAAGAGGTCTGGAAATTCGAGGACCAGTGGAAGCGTGCTGACTGATTTCCCGCTGGTGCCACCGCCGGAATATGGCTAAGGATCGGTCTGCTATCCCGGAATCGGAAATCTGGTGGACGTGAATTGACGGCACATAAAACACGGTTTGGCCTTGTTGGCGATATTGGCGGGACTAATGCACGTTTTGCCTATGCGCAAATCGATGCGGCAGGTGTCGTCGCGTTGAGTGGTATGCAAAATCTTGTGGCGGCAGACTATCAAAGTCTGGATGCGGCCTTGGCGGCATTTTGCAGAACGCGGCCGACACCTCCGCTGGATTTTGTCGGACTTGCCTGCGCCGGTCCGGTCAGGGATGCGGCGGTCACGTTCACCAATCTGCCATGGACGGCGCGAATGGATCAGATCAGCCGTTCAACAGGTGCAGATCGTGTCTGTCTGATCAATGATCTGGCGGCACAGGCATGGTCGGTTCCAGCTTTGGGTGGAAATGATCTGGCGCAGATCGGGCCTGACGTCCCGCAAAATGCCGGGGAAGCGGGGGCGCCGGTTGCTGTCTTTGGTGTGGGAACCGGGACCAATGTTGCCGTGCATATTGCCGGGGACAATGATCAGGAACATGTTTTTGGCGGCGAGGGTGGCCATGTCGGATTTGCGCCACATGACGATCAGGATATGGCAATCTGGCAACATCTGACCGCCCGGTTCGGAAGAGTTTCAGTTGAGCGTGTGGCCTCCGGACCCGGCCTTGTGAACATTTACGAGGCAATCTGTTCGCTGAACAATCTTGATCCGGTCTGCAAGGCCCCGGCAATGGTCGTGGAATACGCGCGCCGTGCTGACCCAATAGCCGAACAGGCGCTCTATCGTTTTTGCGCCGTTTTAGGGTCGATTGCGGGCGACTTCGCACTCAGCTTCGGTGCAAGGGGCGGGATATATATTTCCGGTGGCATTGCGCCCGGCCTGATTGATATTCTGAATACAGGCGTATTCCGCCAGCGTTTCGAGGCCAAAGGCCGCTTTCAATCCTATATGGCGATGATCCCGACTTATGTCATTCTCAATCCCTTTTCGGCTCTGCTGGGTGCTGCGCGTGCTGCACGCTGATGCCCGGCGGCGGCTCCCCCGGCAAATTTAGAGAGGTATCCATGACCAAAGATGCAGAAGGTGCCGGTCACCATCATGACCACGCTCATGATCATGCAGTTCGGTCCACGCCGGGCAGTTTTTCGCATTTCGTCGAAGAATTGCATCGGCTGAATCTGGTCGATGGTGCCGAACGCGACCGTCTGCATCAGGGGATGGCGGCCACCCATGGCGGCGGGGCAGGATCAGTCTCCCGGCCTGCCTCGCTTCACCTGCCAAAGCCCGGTGATGGGGCGATGGTGGCGGCGCGCAAGGTGGGGCTGGTGCGCGATACGGCCCAGGGCGTGCATGTAGGCTGCGGCCCGGAAACCGTTCATTGGGGTTATCTGTCTGGTGCCATTGACCCCATCGCTCGGGTAAAAAGCGGTGCCGTTGTCAGTGTTGATACGGTCAGCCACGAAGGTCTGCTGTCGGATCAGGGTGAACCGGCAGCGTTTTTCACCGGGCGGGGTATTGCACCCGAACATGTTCTGGCGGACGCCGTTGCGATTTACGCCAGGGTGCAGCATTCGGGCCTTGGGCCGCATATCGTATCCGGGCCGATCTGGGTTGAGGATGCCATGCCGGGCGATGTGCTGGCTGTTCATGTGCTTGATGCCCGCCCGCGCACGCCCTATGGCGTGAATTCCGCGCGTACCGGCAAGGGTGGTCTGCCTGAAGAATTTACGCTTAACCGGTCGGTCGTGATCCCGTTTGATCTGGATCGAAATATCGCCAAATTCAATGAACGGATTGAAATTCCACTGGCACCCTTTTTCGGCATCATGGCAACAGGGCCTGCGCGCACGATGGGACGGGCCAGTTCCGTGCCGCCGGGTCCTTATGGCGGGAATATTGATCTGAAAGATCTTACCGCTGGTTCAACCCTGTATCTGCCGGTCCATGTGCCCGGCGCGCTGTTCATGGTGGGCGATGGTCATGCGGCTCAGGGCGATGGCGAGGTCAACCTTACGGCTATTGAAACTTCCATGACCGGCACGTTCCGTCTGGAACTGATCAAGGGCAAAACCCTGACATGGCCACGGGCCGAGACGCCGACCCACTGGATCACCATTGGGCTGGATGCTGACCTGAACGAGGCGATGCGCATTGCCATCCGCGAAACCGTGTCATTCCTGGTTGAAACACAGGGATTAAGTCGTGAAGATGCCTATGCGCTGGCCTCGATTGCAGTTGATTTCGAGGTGACCCAGGTTGTGGATCAGGTCA
>CAISDR010000439.1 GCA_903884125.1 uncultured bacterium | reverse complement strand
TCCCCTACGGCATGGGTATATCGCCGAAGGATCAGAGCTATTGGGCCGCAGATTACCGCCCGACAGTGCCCACCGGCCTCTTGCGTGTCGACCCGGGAAAAAGACCACCCGAAACCTGTCAGGTCGATTATTATGAGTCGCCCATAATAGATGGAAAAATCAAAGCGTTTAATGCCCGCGGTGTCGATGTTGATGCCGATGGTATAGCATGGGTTGCATTCGGAAGTGGTCACCTTGGGCGATTTGACCGCACCCAGTGCAAGGTCAAAAACGGCCCTACGGCAACAGGGCAGCAGTGCAGGGAAGGCTGGCAGCTTATCGATATGCCGGGTCCCAAACTAAAGGGTACCGATGTGGGATCGGATTGGACCTATCAAGTTTGGGTCGATCACAAGAACGTCATTGGTCTCGGCGCGGAGACAGTCATGCTGCCGGTAAGCGAATCCGATGAACTCTTGGCCTATATTCCGAAAGACAAAAAATTTGTTCACCTGAGGGTGCCTTATCCGCTTGGCTTTTACACACGCGGAATTGATGGTCGCATAGACAACATCAAGACAGGATGGAAAGGTCGTGCCTTGTGGGCCAGCAATAATCTGACGCCAAAATGGCATCAGGAAGGCGGTGAAGAAGAAAACGAAAAAATGGTGAAGTTTCAGCTTCGCCCCAATCCACTCGCTCATTAAGAGCCAAGCCAGATTGATCCCGCTTGGATTTACATGGTCTCAGACAGCGCTTTATGGATCCAGTGATGTGAGATAGGCGGCGGCGTTCATCATGTCCTCTGTGCCAAGGTTTTTGAGCAGGGGGACCATCAGCGGGCTCCAAAGGCCGGTACGATTGCCATGTTTCATATCGTAGAGCTGTCTAACGATATAGCTCGGGGCAAGTCCTGCAAGCCGGGGGACTGGCCCCATGCCGCGTAAGTCGGATCCATGGCAGGCAGTGCACTCAACGGTTTTTCCGCTTCCAGTGTGAACAAGTTCCTTTCCAATCTCCAGGCTACCGGGCGGCGCATAGGCAATGAAACCCGAACGGGGGCTACGCCAGATTTCGGAATCTTCTTCTTTGACGGGTGTCTCCAGAATGCGGTTGCCGAGCATCTCGGTACAGGCATCCGCGCCAGGAAGGATATGGAAAGTTCCGCCTCCACTTCTTGTTTTCGGAACGATAGCCGCCTCGATAACCTTGATCGTCTTCTTTGCTGGGATAGACGAGAAATATTCGGCAGCAGCCCTCATGTCCTCCTCGGTCATTGCGGTGGCGAGTTTGCTCATCGCCTCTGTATTTGCCTTCCTCGGGTCCGATGTTTTTCGGCGCCCCTTGCTGAAATCAACCAGCTGCTGAATTATGTATTCCTGCGTCAGCCCGGTGAGATTGGCGTTCTCCGGGCGACCGCTCCCGTCCGTCAAGTGACACAGGGCGCAGGCAACGATTGGCGGATTTGAGGATCGCCGCCCTTTCGCAACAATTTCGGGCATCTGGGGATGATCTTCGGGAAACCAATCTGCTGGTCCATAGGAGGACCAGACTTCAGCTCGGGTAAATGAAAATTTTGATCCCGCAAGATTATGAGATGGCGGAGCAGTTTCACCCGCCGATGAATTTGCCCCTGGGAGGGGCGCAAGCGGCGTAATTGGTGTTACGCGATCATCGCGTGACGTGAAAGCCCATGCCCAGGGTGGTGGTTCTTCATCAGCCGCATTTGCCACACCTGAGCATGGTAAGGCGACACAGGACAGGGCCAATCCCAGGACAATAAGATTTCTCATTCTGACCTTCCCGAAAAAATCTGCCATCCACGAAATTGGCGAATAGCCAGGATTGAAACCCGCAAAAGAGCGCCAATCAAGTCAATTTACCTGATAGTCACCTGTCTCACCCTGTTTCAAATGTGCCTTCCCCGCTAAGTCTATTGATTGCTCTTTTATTCGTAATCAGACCCTGCTGCGATTTGGGGGTCAAAAAAATTGGAAAGGCCATTAAGGTGTATTTGTTCGTTTAACCTAAAGCGCCCTTCAACAAAATCCCAATCTGCCGATGACCAGATTGTCAGTAATCTGTTTGTCGGAACTCAATTCACGGTATTGCAGAACAGGCCTTCGAAATTTGCGAATCCCGATTTGTCCATAATGTGGGTGCTCGATACCTGATCGAGGCTATATATGCGTTGGACATGATGGGGTCGGACCAGAATATTTCTTCCTGGATTGGACGAGAGATTTCGAGCACTGATCTGGTGCGCCTGGCGCCAATTCTTGGTTTTCAGGCGACGCTGGACTGGCCAGAACTCGGCGCGCCATCCGATGGGACTATTCCTTATCTTTCTCATTGGCTTTATTTCCTGCCCAAAGATCCCATGAGGCTTCTGGCGGAGGATGGCCATCCCCAGCGTGGCAACTTCCTGCCGCCGGTGACGTTGCCCCGACGGATGTGGGCCGGCAGCCGGATAAAGTTTGTCCGTCCAATGCTGGTGGGTGCGCAAGTTGTGCGGCGGTCTGTTATTGGCGATGTTCGGGAGAAAGCAGGGCGTTCCGGTCACCTCGTATTTGTTCGAATTGGTCACGAGATATCCGATCACGCAGGTTTGCTGGTTTCCGAAAGCCAGGACATCGTATACCGGGAAGCCCGACCACGAGAATCTATTGCAGAGACAGCGCTACCGGCTCCAGAAGCTTCGGACTGGGCACGACAAATCATCCCAAGTCCTGCTCTTTTGTTTCGGTACTCGGCGCTGACGTTCAATAGCCACCGGATCCACTATGACTTTCCTTATGCAATTGAAGTTGAGGGATATTCCGGTCTTGTGGTTCAGGGACCGCTCATTGCGACATTGATGTTGAATGAATTGGCTCGCTGCCGCCCCGACGTCGAGGTGCTAAGCTTCGAGTTTCGTGCCGTCAAACCTATTGTTTCACCTGATCCGTTTTACGTCTGTGGTTCGGCTCAGGGGACATTGGCCACGCTATTCGCCCGCAATAGCGCTGGAGATCTTTGCATGCAGGCAAGCGCCGTTCTGCGCGGAAGGGATCGATAGCCTTATGGCGCATTCAGGTTTTCAAAATCAATTTCATGAAATTCGCGAAGCGGTACGCGATTTGTGCAGCCAGTTCCCGGATGAGTATTTTCGAAAAGTCGACAAAGAGCGTACCTATCCCGCGGCCTTTGTTGACGCTTTGACCAAAGCGGGTTGGCTGGCTGCGCTGATCCCGGAAGAATTTGGCGGCTCGGGCCTTGGGCTTGTGGAAGCCTCGGTTATCATGGAAGAAATCAATCGGTCTGGTGGCAACAGCGGTGCCTGCCATGGTCAGATGTACAATATGGGTACGTTGTTGCGCCACGGTTCTGACGCGCAAAAGCGGTACTATCTGCCCAGGATCGCCAGTGGCGAACTGCGCCTTCAATCCATGGCCGTGACCGAACCCACGACGGGCACCGATACGACAAATCTGAAAACCCGGGCGATCAAAAAAGGTGACAAATATGTGGTCACCGGCCAGAAAGTCTGGATCAGTCGTATCCAGCATTCTGACCTGATGATCCTGCTGGCGCGAACGACGCCCGTTGGCGAAGTCAAAAAGCGTTCGGAGGGGCTGTCGATATTTATCGTTGACGTGGCTCATGCCCTTAAAAGCGGGATGACGATCCGTCCGATTGAAAACTTGGTCAATCATGAAACCAATGAAGTTTTCTTCGAGGAGCTTGAGATACCGGCTGAAAATCTGATCGGTCAAGAAGGTCGAGGCTTCAAATATATTCTTGATGGGCTAAATGCTGAACGTACTCTGATCGCAGCAGAATGTATCGGAGACGGTTATTGGTTCATCGACCGCGCCACGGCTTACGCTAAGGACCGTGTCGTTTTTGATCGGCCGATTGGCAAGAACCAGGGGGTTCAGTTCCCAATTGCCGATGCTTATATGGAAATCCGTGCGGCCGATCTTATGCGTTATAGGGCATGCGAACTTTTTGATGCTCATCAACCTTGCGGTGCGGAAGCTAATATGGCCAAGCACCTGGCGGCTAAAGCCTCTTGGGAGGCGGCTAATGTCTGTTTACAAACCCATGGTGGCTTTGGCTTTGCCAATGAGTATGATGTCGAACGAAAGTTCCGCGAGACGCGGCTTTATCAGGTGGCGCCGATCAGCACGAACCTGATCCT
>CAISDR010000438.1 GCA_903884125.1 uncultured bacterium | reverse complement strand
GCCCGGTCGTTCATATCCAGCACGCGGCGCCAGGTGATGCGCCGCGGATCGATCTGCAGATGATTTCCCTGCTGCAGGTGATTATCGATCATGGCTGCCAGCAGATTATGGGCCTGGGCAATGGCTGCGAAATCGCCGGTAAAATGAAGGTTGATATCCTCCATCGGGATAACCTGCGCGCGGCCCCCGCCGGTTGCCCCGCCTTTCTGACCAAAAACCGGGCCCTGACTTGGTTCGCGCAGGCAGATGACGGCTTTTTTCCCAAGACGGTTCAGCGCGTCCCCCAGACCTATGGTGGTGGTTGTCTTGCCTTCCCCGGCAGGCGTCGGGCTGATGGCAGTGACCAGTATCAGCTTTGCCGCATTATGGGCCTTGTCACCTGCAGCTTTCAGGAAAGTCAAAGGCACCTTGGCCTTATCACGACCATAAGGTTCGATCACATCAGCGGGGATGCCCAGACGCTGCGCCACCTTGTCTATGGCCAGCGGGGTTACCGATTGCGCGATTTCAATATCCGTCTGCATGACCCCGTCCTTGTGGTTGCCCCGAAACCAATTTTTTCAAATCCTAGTCTAGGTGGAACAGATTCTGCCAGTTTGTCTTGATCGCCCCATTGGCGGGCGGGAAGCCGGGCGATAGGGTGTAAGAACAAACTTCGAATCTTGAGGGTGTTTTATGACGGTTGTCGATCGCGGCAGACAGACGGGCAGCGTGATCGCGCGGTCGGATTTTGTGCATTTGCGGGTGCATACGGCCTATTCCCTGCTGGAAGGGGCAATCCACATCAAGAAATTGCCGGATTTGTGTAAAAAATATGCCATGCCCGCGCTGGCAATTACGGACAGCGGCAATCTGTTCGGCGCGCTGGAATTTTCAGAGACCCTGTCCAAGGCGGCGATCCAGCCGATCATTGGTCTAAATCTGGCCGTGCGCATTGACGAGCCTGGCACCCAGCCCCATCCCGCTGCCGGGGGACCAAAGCCCGCCCCGGCATCGTTATTGTTCCTGGCCCAGAACGAGCACGGCTATGGCCATCTGATGAAACTGACCAGCAGATCCTATATGCTCGCCCCAGCCGGTGAGCCGCCGCAGATCAGGTTAAGCGATCTCGAAGGCTTGACCGATGGCCTGATCGTGTTGACCGGTGGTGCCAGCGGTCCCCTTGGGCAGCTGGTGCAGTCCGGGCAGATGCCCGCTGCTCGGGCATTGCTTGAACGATTGTCGGGTCTGTTCCCGGAACGGGTTTATGTGGAACTGCAGCGCCATGGCCTGGCCGCAGAAGCGGCGTGCGAGGCGGGCATGATCGATCTTGCTTATGATCTGGGCCTGCCACTGGTTGCCACCAATGATGTGATGTTTTCAGATGCTGGCATGTATGCGGCGCACGAAGCTTTGCTGTGTATCGCCGAAGGAAGTTATGTGGGGCAGGATGATCGGGCAAAACTGACGCCACAACATTATTTCAAGTCCGGCGAGGACATGGTCGCGCTTTTTGCCGATCTGCCTGAAGCGATCTCAAACACAATTGAAATTGCTCGCCGATGTGCCTATCGGCCGCGTACACGCAAGCCGATCCTGCCCCGGTTTGATGCGGGCTCTGGTCTGGACGAAGATGCGGAGCTGAAACGTCAGGCTGAAGAAGGGCTGGTAGAGCGACTGGCATTGTCCGCCCATGCCGATGCCGAGGAATATCGTGCACGGCTTGCCTTTGAACTGGACGTTATCTGCCGGATGGGGTTTGCCGGATATTTCCTGATCGTGGCGGATTTCATCAAATGGGCAAAATCCCATTCGATACCGGTTGGACCCGGTCGTGGGTCGGGGGCGGGGTCACTGGTGGCCTATGTGCTGACGATTACCGATCTCGATCCCTTGCGCTTTGGATTGCTGTTTGAGCGGTTCTTGAATCCTGAACGTGTGTCCATGCCGGACTTTGATATCGACTTTTGTCAGGAGCGGCGGGACGAAGTCATAAAATACGTTCAGGAACGCTATGGTTATGATCAGGTCGCCCAGATCATCACCTTTGGAAAACTGCAGGCGCGCGCGGTATTGCGTGATGTCGGGCGCGTTTTGCAGATGCCTTATGGGCTGGTGGACCGGTTGTGCAAGATGGTGCCCAACAATCCGGCAAATCCGGTGACCCTTGAAGAAGCAATCAAGGGCGAGGTGCGCCTGCGCGAAGCACGCGACAGCGACGATCAGGTCAAACGCCTGATGGATATTTCGCTCAAGCTCGAAGGATTGTACCGCCACGCATCAACTCATGCGGCGGGTGTTGTGATCGGTGACCGGCCGCTGGACGAACTTGTTCCGCTTTATCGTGATCCGCGTTCTGATTTTCCGGTGACCCAGTTCAATATGAAATGGGTGGAACCGGCGGGACTGGTCAAGTTCGACTTTCTGGGACTGAAAACCCTGACAGTTCTGGAACGCGCCAACAGACTGCTTGCCCGGCGTGGCATCCAGCTGGATTTCGCCAATCTGCCGCTTGAGGACAAAGCAACCTTTGCCATGCTGACAAGGGGCGAGACGACGGGTGTGTTCCAGTTGGAAAGTTCGGGCATGCGCGACGTGCTGCGG
>CAISDR010000437.1 GCA_903884125.1 uncultured bacterium | reverse complement strand
TTACAAAGTCAACCGCATGATGAGCAAAGCCAAGCGGGTTGTGGAAAATCTGTTCCACCTGTTTCTGGCCGAGCCCGATGTGCTTCCCCCGGAATGGGCGCGTCATTGTGATAGTCCGGGTACACCCCGCACCGCACGGCGCGCCGCCGATTACATTGCCGGAATGACCGATGGATTTGCTTATGGCGAACACGGCCGGCTTTTCGACGTTAGTCAGAACGAGCGATGAACTTATTCAAGCATTTCAAAGACGAACTTTTCGCACGTATCAAGAGCCTGCAACTTGACGGACGACTGCCCGGCGAACTTGACCTGTCGTCGGTTACAGTCGAGCCGCCCCGCGATCCGTCCCATGGTGACATGGCTACCAATGCGGCCATGGTGCTGGCGCGGCCAGCTGGATTAAATCCGCGTCAGCTGGCAGACCTGATGGCGCCCGTCTTGCGCACCATTCCCGGTGTTGTGGGCGTGAACATAGCAGGCCCCGGCTTTATCAACCTGCGGCTGGCCGAAAATGTCTGGCAGCAGCTGCTTGCCCTGATCCTTTCGGATCTCGGCGGATTTGGTGCATCAGATATTGGTGCAGGCCGCCCGGTCAATGTGGAATTTGTCTCGGCCAATCCCACGGGTCCCATGCATGTGGGCCATTGCCGGGGTGCGGTATTCGGCGACGCGCTGTCAGCGCTGCTTGGCCGTGCAGGCTACAAGGTGTGTCGCGAATATTATGTCAATGATGCGGGTGCGCAGATAGATGTTGTGGCGAAGTCGGCGTTTCTGCGTTACCGCGAGGCGCTGGGCGAAGATATCGGTGAAATTCCCGAAGGTCTTTATCCGGGCGAATATCTGAAGCCGCTTGGTGCTGCCCTGGCAAAGACCCATGGTGCGGCGTTGCTGAACCTTGACGAAGAAGGCTGGCTGCCTTTGCTGCGTGACGCATCGATTGACGCGATGATGGCGCTGATCCGGGATGATCTGCTCGCACTGGGCATCAGGCACGACGTGTTCTCGTCAGAAGCGGCCTTGCATCGCGCGGGCAAAGTGGACACCGCACTGGCTGAACTGGAAGAACGCGGCCAGATTTATGTGGGCGTGCTTGAACCGCCCAAGGGCAAACTGCCCGAAGACTGGGAAGAACGGCCGCAGACCCTGTTCAGGGCAACCGCCTTTGGGGATGATGTGGACAGGCCCTTAAAAAAGGCGGATGGCACCTGGACATATTTTGCATCAGACATTGCCTATCACAAGGACAAGCTGGATCGCGGATTTACAGAACAGATCGATGTCTGGGGTGCTGATCACGCAGGCTATATCAAGCGGATGCAATCAGCGCTTAAGGCCATATCCGATGATAAGGCCACGCTGGATATAAAAATCTGTCAGCTTGTGCGTCTGATGCGCAATGGCGAACCGGTCAAGATGTCCAAGCGCAAGGGCGATTTCATCACATTGCGCGAAGTCGTTGATGAAGTGGGCGCCGATGTGGTGCGCTTTATCATGCTGTTTCGTAAAAATGATGCCAGCCTCGATTTTGACTTTGCAAAAGTCACGGAACAGTCCAAGGAAAATCCGGTTTTCTACGTCCAATATGCCCATGCGCGTATTGCTTCCGTTCTGAAAAATGCAGCCGACGCCATGCCGGGGCAGGATATGTCAGATCGCGCACTGGCACGGGTCAATCTGACTTTTCTGAGTGATGAGGCCGAACTGGGTCTGGTGAAGATTCTGGCTCAGTATCCACGCCAGATTGAATCGGCCGCCGAAGCACATGAACCCCACCGGATTGCGTTTTACATCCATGATCTGGCCTCTGCTTTTCACGGGCTGTGGAACAGGGGCAAAGATGATCCGCGTCTTCGGTTCATACAACCGGAAAGACCTGATGCTACACTCACTCGGCTGGCACTGATTCGGGCGACCCAGGCGGTGATCGCCGACGGGCTGGCAATCTTGGGCGTTACCCCCGTACAGGAGATGCGATAATGGCGCCGAGTGATCGTTCCGGCCGTCGGGACCCGGTATTTGGCGACAGTGCTGATGGCCGTCCGTTGCAAAATGATGCGGGCGGTCGTGGTCCGCGCTTTACGCTGGATGATGATGACAGTGCCGACCGTCCCCGCGGTGGCGCGGATATGCGCGCTGATGCCCGCGATGAGGCCGTCTGGCGGGCGAGAACGGCGGACTATGATGATCTTTATGAAGATCAGGGGCAGCGCCCGCCTTACATGATCATTGGCGGCATCCTTGCTGTGATTGGCGTGGCCGGGGGTGCCTGGTTTTTTTATAATCGCGGGCTGGATCGTCTGCCATCAGGCCCGCCGCCGCTGATACAGGCTGAAGCCGGGCCGACCAAGATTGCCCCGGACCAGCCGGGCGGGGCAGTCGTGCCAAATCAGGACAAGCTGGTTTATTCGCGCGTAGCGGGTGAACGTTATCCCGAACCGGCACCCGGTTCAGAAGAATTGCTGCCCCGGCCCGAAGAACCCAAGCGGGTGCCGCAGTCTGCACCTTCGGCAAAATCAATGGCTATTCCACCTGCTGGTTCCCAGCCACCGGCAACCATGGCCGCGCCGGTATCCCCGGTCAGCCAGCAGGCAGAAAATGTGCCGGTACCAACCGGTCCCAAAGGGTTAAGCCAGGCTGAACTGGCCGCGCAGGTGCGCGGATCAGGACCGGTCGAGATTTCAGGTGACCGCACGCCCAAGGGGGCGGCAAATGCCAATGACAATACGCCGCCGCCACCTGTTCGTAGCGCCGGGATGCTGGAAGCACCCAAGGGCATGGCACAGGTTCGGCCCACCGGCGAGGCAGCAGCATTGCTGGGTGTGCCACCCGCATCAGCATCGGCACCAGCACCAGCACCAGCACCAGCACCAGCGCCGGTGGCAAGTTCGCCAATTTCCGTGCCTGCATCGGTCCTGAAACCTGCGGCGCCCACACAGGTTGCCGCTTTGCCAAAGCCACCGTCAGCCGCGCCTGCGGCCGGTGCAGGTGCCGGTGGCACGGCTATGGTCCAGTTGGGGGCGTTGCCTGATCACGATGTGGTAGAACGCGAATGGGAACGCCTGCTGAAAAAGCACGGCGATCTGTTGGGCGGCCTGAAGAAAGTTATTGTCGCTGTCGATATTCCGGGGCGTGGCACCATGTATCGGCTGCGGGTCAGTGGCCTTAAAGATGCCCGCGCTGCACAGGACCTGTGCACCAAACTCAAGGCGCGCGATCAGCCATGTCTGGTGCCGTGACTTTGGCATCAGGGCTCCGGCCCATTATTTTTGGCGCGTCGGGCTTGAGCCTGACATCAGATGAAATCGCCTTTTTTCGCGATGTGATGCCTTATGGGTTCATCCTTTTCGCGCGCAATATCCGTGATGGAGATCAGATCCGGGCATTGGTCGCAGAAATGCGTGATTGCGCCGGGTTTGATGCCCCGGTCCTGATTGATCAGGAGGGGGGGCGGGTTGCCCGTCTGAAGGGGGATCTTGCCCATAGCCTGCTGCCAATGGCGCATCTGGGGCAGTTGGCTTTAACTGATCCGGAAGCTGCAACCCTTGCCGCCCGGGCGGTTGGACGGTTGCTGGCACATGATCTGGCCAGACTGGACATATGGGTCGACTGCATACCGGTGCTGGACGTACCGGTCGATGGCAGCCATGATGTGATCGGTGACCGGGCACTGGCCCGCAGCCCGGAAATGGTTGCAAAATTGGGGCGCGCCATGGCCCAGGGCGCTCTGGCCGGGGGGTGTCTGCCGGTGATCAAGCATATTCCCGGCCACGGACGGGCAGGGGTCGACAGCCATCATGCGTTGCCTGTTGTGGACGCCCCGCTGGACAGTTTAAGGGCGCAGGACTTTGCCCCATTCAGGGCGCTGGCCGATCTGCCTATGGCCATGACCGCCCATGTGTTGTACACGGCGCTGGACAGGGCGTTCCCGGCCACCCTGTCGCCCAGGATCATGGGAGAGATAATTCGGGGGGAAATCGGCTTTTCAGGTTTGGTTATGACGGATGATCTTTCAATGGGGGCACTGGGTGGCCATTTGACCGACCGGGCGCGGCTGGCGCTGGCGGCCGATTGCGATATCCTGCTTCATTGCAATGGCAAGATGGATGAAATGCAGGCCATTGCTGCTGCAAATCCGGCATTTTCAGCTTTGGGCCGGGTTCGTGCCGAAAATGCGTTGTCCTTCCGGAAGTCCCCTGATGGGGCAACAGCGGTCGAACTGGTGGCGCAGCTCAATGCATTATTGCCCGGACTGGTCCATTGACCGAGACGCCCGAGACAACCTCTGCTTTTGAAGCAGGGGATACAACGCAATTACCCTTGTCGATTGACGAGGAACAGCTGGTTGTGGATCTGGACGGCTATGAAGGGCCGTTGGATGTGCTGTTATCTTTGGCCAAAACTCAAAAGGTCGACTTGCGCCGGATTTCAATCCTTGGACTGGTGGAACAGTATTTGTCATTTATTGCCGCTGCCCGTCGGCTACGGCTGGAACTGGCAGCAGATTATCTGGTGATGGCGGCCTGGCTGGCCTATCTGAAAAGCAGATTGCTGCTGCCAGAGCCCCCGGCTGATGCGGCCCCCTCCGCCGAAGAGATGGCCGACCGGCTGGCCTTCCAGCTCAGGCGGCTGGAAGCAATGCGCGAAGCGGGTGCGCGGCTGATGGGCTTATCCCGTCTTGGCCGTGATGTATTCCAGCGCGGCGCACCTGAAGGTATCCGGATTCGCCGCAAGTCCATGTGGACGGTTACCTATAACGAGCTGCTTCGGGCCTATGCCGATGTTCAGGCGCAGCAGACCCATCAGCCACTATCCATTCGCAAGCTGCCGCTTTATTCAATGGATGAGGCACTGAACAGGCTGAAGGCCATTTTGGGCCGGTCGGTCGAATGGATGCCCCTGCTGGACTTTTTACCGCAAGGGTTCGAAGAAGGGCTTATGTACCGTTCCGCCGTGGCCGGTACATTTTCTGCCAGTCTGGAAATGGTCAAGGAAGGCGCGGCTGAACTGCGCCAGTTGGAACTATTCGGGCCGATCTATCTCAAACGGCGCCAATCGGAAGTTGAGGCAGGGCAATGAGCCATCCAATCTCAGAAGATGAAGCAATAATCGCTGACCTTGAAGCCGAGGCCGAGGCAGGGCAGTTGACGGACGATGTGGATATTCCGAACCAGGAAGGCGACGGCGACGGCGAAGATCTTTTCGACAATGTCTCTGTTCTGCATGTCTCGCGCCGCGATCAGGCAGGGGCAGATCCGGATGGCCAGTTGCGCATGATCGAAGCCCTGCTTTTTGCCGCTGCTGAACCGCTCGATGCCAAGGCATTGGCCGAGCGCCTGCCCGAAGGGGCGGATATTGATGCATTGCTGGATCGTCTTAAATCGGTCTATGAACCGCGCGGGATCAATCTGGTTCAGGTTGCGGGCAAATGGGCATTCCGCACCGCTGCCGATCTGGCATTCATGCTGGAGCGTGAACGGGTCGAACTGAAAAAGCTTTCGCGTGCTGCCACAGAAGCGCTTGCGATCATTGCCTATCACCAGCCGGTGACCCGTACCGAAGTGGAGGAAATCCGTGGTGTGGCACTGTCCAAGGGCACTATCGATGTGCTGCTGGAAGCCGGATGGATACGCCCGCGCGGACGCCGTGACTCGCCGGGCAGGCCAATGACCTATGGCACCACCGAAGACTTCCTGATCCATTTCGGCCTGGACAAGCTGACGGATCTGCCAGGTCTGGATGAACTTAAAGCAGCAGGGCTGCTCGATGCGCAGCCGCGCCCTGAAACACCCCTGTTGCCAGGCTTTGCCGGGGCCGGTGAAGG
>CAISDR010000436.1 GCA_903884125.1 uncultured bacterium | reverse complement strand
CTGTCACACCCTTGCCGAATTGATCCATGATCACCGATCGCACAAATTTGCGCGGGCGGTGTGTTAAGGGCGCGGATCATAGTGGCGGGTAGCGGTCTGGGCAAGCGTTTGCGCAGGGATTGGCGCCACAATCGCTTTAGGGGTGGGAATTGATGCTTATCGCAGGTAACTGGAAAATGAATGGCGGGCAGCAAGCCCTTGGCGAAGTGCGTCAGTTGACCGGACTGATCACATCAAAAGGGGCGGAAATACTGATTTGCCCGCCTGCCACGCTTGTGACCCAGATGGCTCAGGCTGTGGCCGGGACTGGAATTTCGGTTGGTGGCCAGGACTGTCATCCGGAAGCATCCGGGGCGCATACCGGGGATATCGCCCCGGAATTGCTCAAGGACGCCGGCGCACAATCGGTGATTCTGGGCCATTCCGAACGCCGGGCGGATCATGGCGAAAGCGACAGTCTGGTTCAGGCAAAAACCCGTGCGGCCTGGCGGGCAGGGCTGAGAGCCATCGTATGTGTGGGCGAGACGGCGCAGCAGCGGTCCGCGGGCCTGACCATTGCGGTCGTAACCGGACAGCTTTCGGGCAGTCTGCCCGGATGGTCGGGGCAGGCGGCGCTGGATCAGGTACTGGTGATTGCCTATGAACCGGTATGGGCCATCGGTACCGGCCTTGTCCCCTCAAATGAGGATATTATAGCAGTCCACGCCGCCATTCGGACGCATCTGCTGCAAGCCTTTGGACCGGCAGGTAAAACGGTAAAAATCCTTTATGGCGGGTCGGTCAAGCCGGACAATGCCCAAACCATTCTTCACCTGCCCGAAGTCAATGGCGCACTGGTCGGCGGTGCCAGCCTGAAGGCTGCGGATTTTGCCCGGATTATTAATTCAGTCTAGTCGTTCCACAATCATGGCAGCCCCAGTGCCACCTGCGCCCGAGGCGACGACCAGACCATAACGTCCTTGTGCAAGATCCAGCGCGTCCAGAAGGCTCGACGTCAGAATAGCGCCAGTTGCCCCCATGGGGTGGCCTTTCGCCAGATGCCCACCGCCCACATTCACCCGTTCGAGATCAACAGGGTAGTCACGCAGGAATTTTGCGATGGTGACCGCAAAGGATTCCATGAATTCGATCCGATCCATGTCGGCCAATGTCAGGCTTGCCCTTGCCAGCGCCTTGTCCATCGCATCAAAGCCAGCCAGCAGGGATTTGCGCACGTTACCGCCCGATTCCGCATAGGCAACAATTCGTGCCCGCGCCCGCGACCGGTCCGGCCCCAACAATGCCATCCCGGCACCGTCGGTAACCGGCGGGGCGTGGGCAAACGTCAGCCGGTGCTCGAAATCCAACCCGCCAAGCGCTGCCTCATAGGGCACTGCCAGACTGGCAAATCCGGGTGGCATCGCCGACAGACGGGCTGTGTCCATATTAGTTCTGACCGTCTCGTCATGGGCCAATAGGACCTGGCCATCTGCATCATTCATAGCGATCCGTGATCGGGTCAGGCCGGGCGTCTGCTCGGCGGCCAGCGCCAGCGCATGGGACCGTCCGGCAGCTTGATCCATTTCAACCCGCGTTATTTTTTCAACATCTGCAAGTCGATCTGCTGCCACCGCAACCTGGACATAACGCAGTTCAGGTGCAAGGTCAGTATCAGTATAATAGTCAGCCCCATCAGCCATAAAGGCGACGCGGCTCATCATTTCAACGCCGCCAGCTAAAAGGCATCCAGCATCCCCGGCCCTGATCCGCAGGCCAGCCTGGCCGATTGCGGTCAGGCCTGAGACGCAATAATTGTTGATGCTGATTGCATCCGCGCCTT
>CAISDR010000435.1 GCA_903884125.1 uncultured bacterium | reverse complement strand
CGTCGCATCCTGATCTGTGGTTGGGGGGAATTGTCGAATTGCTCATGCGTATAATAAAACCATTGCATAGCAAGAGAGCGCAATCATGGACGAAACGTTGAGACGAAGCGCGCTGGACTATCACCGTTTTCCGCGCCCCGGCAAGATTGCCATCACAGCGACCAAGGCGCTGGTCAATCAGCGGGATCTGGCACTTGCATACTCACCTGGTGTGGCAGCTGCATGCCTTGAAATTGTCAGAGATCCAAAGGAAGCGGGATACCTGACATCTCGAGCTAACCTCATCGGTGTCGTCACAAATGGCACCGCAGTTCTCGGTCTTGGGGCCATTGGGCCGTTGGCTGCGAAACCGGTGATGGAAGGGAAAGCGGTCCTGTTCAAGAAGTTTGCGGGAATCGATTGCTTCGATATCGAACTCAACGAACTGAATCCCGACAGACTTGTTGACATCATTGCTGCGCTGGAGCCGACATTTGGCGGAATAAATCTTGAAGATATCAAGGCGCCGGAGTGCTTTTATATTGAACGCAAGCTTCGCGAGCGACTCAAAATACCTGTTTTTCATGACGATCAACATGGTACATCCATCATCGTGGGCGCCGCCGTACTGAACGGCTTGCGTGTCATCGGCAAGGATATATCTCAAGCGAAGTTGGTTTGCTCCGGCGCGGGGGCTGCGGCCCTTGCCTGTCTTGACCTGCTTGTTTCTCTTGGTCTGTCGATGAGCAACATATGGGTGGCCGACATACATGGCGTGGTGCATTCGGGTCGCCCGGTGGATATGGACGAGAACAAAGTCCGCTATGCGCGCGATACGGATGCCAGAGTGTTGGCGGATATCGTCGACGGAGCGGATATATTTCTTGGTTTGTCCGCAGGCAAGGTGCTGCATCCGGACATGGTTGCTCGTATGGCAGATCGGCCTCTCATTCTGGCGCTGGCCAATCCAGAGCCTGAAATCCTGCCTGAACTTGTGAAGAAGGTTCGCCCCGATGCTGTCATAGCGACAGGGCGGTCGGATTATCCCAATCAAGTCAATAATGTCCTTTGCTTCCCGTTCATCTTCAGGGGGGCTCTTGATGTTGGTGCAACCCAGATCAACGAACCGATGAAACTCGCCGCGGTTCTGGCGATCGCTGATCTGGCTATGGCTGAGCAGTCGGAGGTGGTGACTGCAGCTTATGGCGAACCGAATCTCAAATTTGGCGCCGAATATCTGATTCCAAAGCCTTTTGACCCGAGGCTCATTACCGCGATAGCTCCTGCCGTAGCCAAGGCAGCCATGGAGTCCGGCGTAGCCACAAGAGCAATTGAAGACTTTGAGTCCTATCGCGCGTCCCTGGAGCAGTTCGTATATCACTCCGGTTCGATCATGCGTCCGGTATTTGCGGCGGTAAAAAAAATCGCACAAAAGAGGATTGTTTACGCAGAAGGCGAGGATGAGCGGGTTTTGCGGGCAGTTCAGCAGATCATCGATGAAAATCTCGCGATGCCAATCCTGATTGGGCGGCCTGAAGTGATTAGGCGCCGCATTGAGCGCTACGGGTTGCGGATGGATGCCGAACGGGACCTCCAGATAGTCAATCCGGAATGGGATGCCCGCTACAGGGAGTACTGGACTGAATATCACAGGTTGACAGAACGTCGCGGCGTATCAATGCAATACGCAAAGATTGAAATGCGAAGAAGGAATACGCTCATCGGCGCCATGCTCATTCACAGGGGGGAGGCCGATGGCATGCT
>CAISDR010000434.1 GCA_903884125.1 uncultured bacterium | reverse complement strand
CTGGTCCTGATGGACATGCAGATGCCGGGGTTGGATGGAATTCACGCGACACGTGAAATCCGCAGCCTGCCATTTCCCTATGGTGGAGTACCGATTTTGGGAGTAACAGCAAATGCGCGTCCTGAAGACAAAAGCAAATGTCTTGAAGCGGGCATGTATGATGTGGTGCTAAAACCGATCAATGTTTCGGAATTCCTGACCAAGATAGATTCTGCAATATCAGACGAGCCTATTGTTATGCCCAGGTTTGCCTCAACGGGTTAGAAAATCTGCAATTGCTGACATGGCATTCGGGTCCTGTATCAGGAACAGGTGCCCACCTTCGAAAAAATGAAGTTCGGCATTCGGGATCTGTGCGTGCAGGTTTTCCTGAATGTGCGCTGGCGCGATCCCGTCATAGCGTCCGGCAGCGATCATCGTTGGCATTTTGATCTGGCCCAGACGCGCCCAGGTATCATGACCGGCGCGTGCCTCCAGTTGACGGCGCGCACCCATGACCCGGTCTGGTTCATCGGCAAACGGGTCGCGTGCGGCCATGTCCAGCAGCCTTTCATATTGATCCGGGTGCGATCTTGCCCATTCGGCATCATGCCTCAGATCCGAAATCGGGATCATATGCCGGGCACGATCCATGCCGGAAAGTGCCAGTGTGTGAAACGGGAACGAAGATCCGCCAGCACCGCCTGGCGATGTACAGGCCAAAACCAGCCGACTGATTTTCTGCGGGTGGCGCAAGGCAAATTCCTGGGCCACCATGCCGCCAAAAGACACGCCCACCACATGGGCTGGGCCTATGCCAAGGCCATTCATCAGGGCAGCGGCATCGTCGGCATAATCTGCCATTGTATAGGCCCTATCGGGTTTGCCCGACTGGCCCAGGCCCCGCTGGTCATAGGCCAGTACCGAAAAACGTCGCGCCAGCAGGCTGTCGAATATATTGGGCTTAAGCCGAAGATCACCGCCAGTACCGGAAATATACAAAACGGGCTCACTGCCTGCCCCCAGCTCGTAATATAAATCGATGTCAGCAGCTTTCAGGAATGGCATGGCACTTCAGCGCCTTGACGCCAGCGGATGGTGCATATCAACCAGCGCCTTCAGACGTGCTTCCAGCACATGGGTATAAATCTGGGTTGTGGAAATATCCGCATGCCCCAGCATCTGCTGCACCGACCTGAGATCAGCACCGCGTTCAAGCAGGTGGCTGGCAAAAGCATGACGCAGGCTGTGCGGGCTAAGACTTGCTGGATCAATATGCGCCAGCACCGCCACGTCTTTCAGGATCTGGCCAAACCGCTGCCGGGTCAGATGGCCAAGTTTTCCATCGGAGGGAAACAGATATTTTTCGGCCACGACCCGCCCGGCTGCCTGGAGGAAATGGTCGCGCGTTTCCATATAGCCCACAATCGCGTAGCGTGCTGACTGCCCTAGTGGCACCATGCGTTCACGACCACCCTTGCCTCTGACAATAAGTACACGCGGATCACCCCGGCCTGCCTGTGCTGGTAAAGTTACCAGTTCCGACACGCGCAGCCCGGTTGCATATAACAGTTCGATCAGACAAAGCGTGCGGACCCCCTCGGGCTTGCCGGTGTCAGCAAGGCTCTGGGCTGCACGGATCAGATCGTCAACAGAATCAATGGACAATGTCCTTGGCAGGTGCCGGGTGCGCTTGGGGCCTTCGATGATGCGGGTCGGATCATCGCTGCGTACCCGGTCAGATACCAGAAACTGGTGAAACTGACGCAGCGCTGACAGACGCCGTGCGGCTGTCGCTGTAGACAGCCCGGCTGATTTCAACTGATCGAGATAATGCCCGATGGCAGTACGATCTGCCGTCTCGACAGCTAGTCCCCCTGCCGCCAGCGCCGACAGGTAATCTGTCAGGTCCCGTCGATAGGCTGACAGCGTATTGCCTGCTGCACCGCGTTCAGCACTCAGCATTTCCAGAAATGCTTCGACACGGCGCATCCCGCCAATCGCCGGTGCTGCACGCGCGTCAGATGCCATGGCTGATCACGGCCTCAAGGGCGATGCGCCTGGCGTCGACCCCAAGGCCAACTGCATAAAGTGCAGCCAGCGCCTGTTCCAGTGCGAATGGATCTGTCGCCGCAGGCCCTGCGGTCCCAATCAGTGCCAGACTTAAAATCACGGTTTCCCCGATCCTGCCGGATGTGCTGGCCAATTGCAGCGCCCTGATCGTTGCCGCATCAGATGTTGAGATATTGTTGGGCATTACCTGGTCAGGACGCGGCTTCAGATTAAGGCCCCATAATACTGCCATCAGGGTTTCCAGCCGCACCTTGCGCTGGTCCGCTGGCAATTGTGCGCATCGCGCCAACACCAATTCCAGGTCACTGGCTACCAGCGATCGTGCACCGGCGGGATCACCAATGGCAATGATGACGCCAAGACCAGCCAGGTCGGTGGCAGCTGTTGAATTCGGCAGGCCAAGGGATCTGTACCCATCCAGCCAGCGGATGGCAGCATTCATATCCCCGCCCAGCGCCGCAAGTCGCCCCAGTGCACCGGCATAGGGCAAAAGCATTGGTGCCTGTGGCAGTGATATCACCAGCCCGCGATTGGCCTCGGCCATCAGCGCGCTGATGGCAGGATCACCATTAAGTGCCAGCGACGCGGAAACCGATGCGGCCTGGCCTTCGGTCGTCGGTGCGGTGCGCCCGCCCTGATATAAAATCGCCCGCAGCCGTGCGCCCGAAGATTTCAGCGCCGAATCTACTGGCCGTTGACGTTCTTCGTCCTTTAACGGGATGGCGGCATAAAGCTGCGACAATTGCTGCGGCTCGATCAGACCGCGTGTACCCAGCCGTTCAATCAGACCAAGTCGTATGGCACCGTCACCTTCGCCACTGATCAGGAACGACCGCATCAATGCAGGTTCAGTGGTGGCAAAAAAGCTTGCAGGCAAAGGCAGTTTTAACACCCGCGCCAGCCCAATATGCAGAGGGTTGGGATCCTTGATCTTCTCAACCTTGGCTTTTGACTTGCCATGTTTGCGCCAGAAATCGATGTTCGACGCAAAAATCTTGTCGTCGGACCCCGTTTCAGCCAACAGGTCCATTGCCAGATCAATCCGGCTTTCGTCACCGGCCGAAACCTGAGCCAATATCTGGGTTTTCAGAAAGTATGGGTCAGCACTTTGTCGCGCGATTTTTTCGGCCAGACTACCAGCATCAGCCACGCGCCCCAAAAGCAGCAGCGCATCAACCAGAACTCGTCCGGCATCAGGGTCGACTTCTGGGCGCGATACCAAAGGCACCAGTCCTGCCAGCGCCTCAAGGTCACCGGCTGCCATCAGACGTTGAAGTTTCAGGCATAACAGACTTGTGCCTGATACACCCGGACCATTGGGTGCCGCCCCCCGGCTTAAGATCACGCGCCGCGCCAGCCGGTTCATGGCCGGAGATGCGCTGGACATGGGCAGTAATGGTATCAGGGCCTGAACAGCCGCCTTGTCGCTATCACTCCAGAGATTGGCGGGCAGGCCGCCATTGGATTTATCCAGCAGACCAATGGCGGATGGGTCGATGGCCGCCAGCGCGCCGGTTTCAATGCCGCCCGTTCTGACCTGATCGCCAAACAGACTATTCGTGCTGGACAGGTCAGTGCTCTGGGCGCCTGCGCTGGCAGTGACCGACGCCGCCAGTGCAGCCAAAAAAAGTCCGTGCAGGATACTATTCCGGTTCGGGTGCATATCTGACCTAGCGGGGGAATGCCTCATCCGGCAGAACCTTTTCCACATGCGCGCTTGGCGCGGGGATGGACCATGAAGCCAGCGCTATGCCGCCACCGCCAATCAGGACCACACCCAAGACCAGCACAACCAACAGCTTGCCCATTATAAGCCTCTCTTCCTCGACAACCATAAAAACCGGCGCGGATACCAGCCCCTGCCGACATGCCTTTCGTCACGATCACCGGCCCGGTTTAATGGTATTCCCCTTGGGCTTGGACGTATCATGGGCTAAATCGTAAGGGAATTGGCCTCTGGCTCGAATCAAACAGTAAACTTTAGCCAGCCTAGTCAACGCGTTCGAAAGGCGCAAACCGTGACCGAACCCGTGGTTCCATCAGCAAATGTCTGTCCGCCACAATCCCCCTTGGCAACAGGCGGGACAGCATTTGAATGGCATGGCCGCCCATTGGTGCTGATCGGTCTGATGGGTGCAGGCAAAACCACCGTTGGGCGCAGGCTGGCCCATCAGCTCGGTCTGCCCTTTCTGGATGCGGATGCCGAAATCGAGGCTGCGGCTGGCTATTCCATCGAGGAAATCTTTGCCCGCCATGGTGAAGTCGCGTTTCGCGATGGCGAACGGCGGGTGATTGCCCGGTTACTGTCGGGTGCGCCCATGGTGCTGGCAACGGGTGGCGGTGCGTATATTGATCCTGATACGCGCGCATTGATAAAACAGATGGGCCTGTCCATCTGGCTGCGGGCCGAACTCGATGTCCTGATGCGTCGCGTCGGCAAACGATCAAACCGCCCGCTGCTCAAACAGGGTGATCCACGCGCGATCATGACTGACCTTATGACAAAACGGTACCCGATCTATGGTCAGGCCGATCTGATCATCGACAGTCGCGATGGCCCGCATGAAGGAATGGTGCGTTCAATAATTAATGCCCTTGCCACCATGAACTCCCAAAGCCCGCAGTCTGATCTGGAAAGTGCTGGCGTATGAGTGCGATTTCAAGACGGGTCATCGTTCCGGTTGACCTTGGCACGCGTGCCTATCAGGTAATGATCGGTCCAGGTCTTTTGGCCGACATTGCCGGGCTGATCGATCCATTCTGTCCGGGGCGCAAGGTTGTCATCATCACGGATCGGCATGTGGCAGACCTTTATCTGTCGATGGTCAAAAAATCTCTCGGCGATGGCCGGATTGCCGTGTCCGAAATAATCCTGCCGCCGGGTGAGGCCACCAAGAATTTTGCCCAGTTGGAATCCCTTGTTGAATCGCTGATTGAATTCAAGGTTGAACGCGGTGATCTGATTATCGCCCTGGGTGGCGGGGTGATCGGTGATATTACCGGCTTCGGGGCTGCCATCATCAAGCGCGGCCTGGATTTCGTCCAGATTCCAACCACGCTGCTGGCACAGGTGGACTCTTCGGTTGGTGGCAAGACGGCGGTCAACAGCCGTCAGGGTAAAAATCTGATCGGGGCCTTTCATCAGCCGCGTCTGGTGATTGCGGACACGCAGGTGCTCGATACGCTGCCCCATCGCGAGGTGATGGCCGGTTATGCGGAAATTCTCAAATGTGCCTTAATTGGCGACCGCGATTATTTTGAACGGCTGGATGTTTCAGCACACAGGCTTATTGCAGGCGATCTCGATGCCCGCCTTGATGCCATTTCCCGTGCTGTGGCGATGAAGGCTGAAATCGTGACCCAGGACGAGCGTGAAGGGGGCGTGCGGGCCCTGCTTAATCTGGGTCATACATTTGGTCATGCATTCGAAGCAGCGATTGGATATGGCCCGCAATTCCTTCATGGCGAAGGTGTGGCACTGGGCCTGCGTCTTGCCTTTGATTTTTCAGCGGAACAGGGACTATGCCCGCGCGCGGATGCCGATCGTGTCCATGTCCATCTCAGGCGGCTGGGATTTATTACAGAACCTTCCGGCGTGCCCGGCGGTCCATTCCCCGTTGACGCGTTGATGTCAGCCATGGCCCAGGACAAAAAAGTCGAGGCCGGTCGTCTGACCTTTATTTTGGCCCGCGCGATTGGTGATTGTTTTGTGGCAAAGAATGTTGACGCAAATTTGGTTAGCCGCTTTCTCGAACAGGCTAACAGGCCATAGTCTGGCACCCGGGGCGCGACATAATGTAAGCGCCCATAGAACTCAAATGTGATAAGAACTGACCCATGGTTTTACGCCGATCACGAACCGGACCCCGCACAGATGCCGCCCGTATGGTAGGTGGCCTTGGCGTGGCTGTGGGGCTGGGTGCTTTGGCAGGTGCGCTGTTCTTTCAGTATGTGATGGGGCTTTATCCCTGTCCGCTGTGTGTGGACCAGCGTATTGCTCATGGTGCGGCCATTTTTTGCGGTCTGGTGGCAATTATCATTGCCGGTTTCAATATCAGACTATCAATCGTGGCGCTGGTGCTGGCGGACCTTAGTTTTTTTGCCGGTGCAGGGATCGCATTCTATCATGCCGGTGTCGAATACCAGTTTTGGCAGGGACCGACCACCTGCACCGCAATTGGTGGTCTAAATTTGGGTGCGCAGTCGCTGGACAGTCTCAAAGCCATGCTGGAACAGGCACCCATAGCCCGCTGCGATGAAGCGCCCTGGACGTTTATGGGTGTATCCATGGCTGGACTTAATTTTCTGCTGTCAGGGGCAACGGCCATTGCGATGGCGGTGCTGACGCTTGGCATTGCCCAATGGGAACGCCCCGGCCCGCGCCGTGGTCCCTGGAGATCATTTTGATGCCTGAAAATAATGACACCTCAATGGTCAATCTGGCGTTGCCCGGTGCATCGGCCCGCGATCTGATCGCAAGGGCCCTGCGTGTTGATCACGCCGGTGAACATGGGGCCGTGCGCATTTACGAAGGGCAACTGGCGGTCCTGCGCCATGCCGGGCGTCATCGTCGCGCAGCCCAGCTGATCGCCGAGATGAAAGCGGGCGAGGTACGGCACCTTGAAACATTTGATCGTCTTTTGGCTGAACATCACGTGCGCCCCACGCTGGCGCAGCCGTTCTGGCATGTGGCGGGATTTGTGCTTGGTGCCGCCAGCGCCCTGATATCAGACAAGGCAGCCATGGCCGTAACCGAAGCAGTTGAAACCGCCATCGATGCCCATTATGCCGAACAGGCTGTTCAACTGGCACCCGTCGCACCGGAACTTGTCAGCATCATCGAGGATTTCCGTGGTGACGAAGCCCAGCATCGCCAGACCGCGATTGATGAAGGCGCACAGCTTGCGCCATTCCACCGCCTGTTATCCTCGGTGATACAGGCAGGCTGCCGGGCGGCGATTAAAATTTCCGAACGGATATAAGTGCTGATCAGACACTGACACCGCCGGGTTTTCCAAACATCTGAACCAGACGTCGTTGCAGGCCATCGCGCACCTCGCGATAGGCATCCAGCACCTGTTCGCGCGATCCCTGAACCAGCGTCGGGTCCGGTGTCGGCCAGTACAGAATTTCGCAGGCCATGTTCCGGGTCAGAAGGGCGGCCTTCTGATGGGCCTGCGGGGTCAGCGATATGATCAGGTCAAAGCTTGTATCTTCCAGATCATCGAACGTCTTGGGCCGGTGGCGCGACAGGTCGATACCGATTTCATCCATCACCGCCACGGCAAACGGATCGCGCTCACCTTTTTTTACGCCGGCGGAATCCACAAACACTTCGCGTCCATGCAGGTGTTTCATCAGCGCTTCAGCCATGGGCGATCTTGTGCCATTCAGATTGCAGGCGAATAATACAGCACCCGGACGCGGATGTTCAGCGTCGGCATTCATGGCTGCACGCGTGGAGGCCCCAGCCCCAAGACGTCAGGCGCGCAGATGCAGGACACAGACCAGCGTGAAAAGGCGCCGGGCCGTGTCGTGATTTAATTCGATCTTGCCTTTCAGCCGTTCGCGCAGCAGATCCGATCCTTCGTTGTGCAGGCCACGCCTGCCCATATCAATGGCCTCGATCTGTGATGGCGGTGCCGTCTTGATGGCTTCGAAATAGCTTTCGCAGATCAGAAAATAATCCTTGATGATCCGGCGAAACGGACCCAGCGCCAGAATGATCTTGCCCAGCGGTGTATCCGCCGTATCACGCACGTCAAAGACCAGACGGTTTTCCTCAATCACCAGATGCAGGTGAAACGGCCCGCCATGGGCACCTATCGGTTCAAAATAATTATCTTCCAGCAGATCGAAAATCGCGATGCGGCGTTCATGCTCGATATCCGGTGACAGCCGCATCAGGACAGCTTCATCCAAAATCACATTAGCCAGGCGGAACTGCCGGTCTGTCATGGCCCACCTGCTGGCGTAAAGTCGCGATCATGGCCGAGTGACGGTACGCGGCCGCGCGCCTTTGACACGTCGTCCAGATCAATATCGGCCAGCACCACGCCGGGCTGAATACCGCCATCAGCCAGCACTTCGCCCCAGGGGGAAATGATCAGACTGTGACCATAAGTTTCCCGCCCGCGTGGATGGGTGCCGCACTGTGCCGGTGCCAGAATAAAGGCACCGCATTCAATCGCGCGTGCCCGCAACAGAACATGCCAATGCGCCTCGCCGGTGGTTTTGGTAAAAGCCGACGGCACGCATAAAACCTCGGCCCCGGCCTTTGCATACTGGCGATAAAGATTGGGAAAACGAAGGTCATAACAGACGGTCATGCCGATCATTGCCATCGGCGTTTCAACCATTTGTGCTGCATGACCGGGACGGTAATTGCGCGATTCCCGATAGGTCTCGCCCTTGGGCAGTTCCACATCAAACATGTGAATCTTGTCATAGCGACCAGCGATCGTCCCGTCAGGTCCGATAAGATAAGACCTGTTGACCAGCCGCTGATCGCCGGTTCCATCATCGGGCAACCGGATCGCCATTGAACCGACCAGCAGCCAGATGCCCAGTTCGTGGGCCAGCGCCTGAAAGCGGGCAAGGGATATGTCATCTGCTTCGGTCTGCGTCTTGGCGTGCAGTTCAGCCGAGCGGTTTTCCATCAGATTGGTCATCTCGGGTGTGGCGATAAAGCTGGCACCCTGAGAATGTGCCATGCGGATCAGATGGGTCGCCTGCGCCAGATTGGCGACCACATCATCTGATGCATTCATCTGAATACACGCGGCGCGAAAGCCCATCAGGTCAGGCCGCTAACATGGGATCAAGCAGACCTTTGGCATCCAGCGCATGCAGGTCGTCGCAACCGCCCACATGTTTGTCGTTGATGAAAATCTGCGGCACGGTATGACCGCCATTGGCCCGCATCTCCATCTCGCGCCGCTTGTCATTGCTCATGCCCACATCAATCTCGGTGAAGCTTGCGCCCTTTTTGGTCAGGAGCGCCTTGGCCCGATGGCAATAGGGGCAGAACATGGTGGTGTAGATGGTGATCTGGGCCATGGACGTTGGTTCCGATATCAAAAGCCGTCGACGGCAAATATATAAAACCGCAAGCTGAAACGAAAGAGCCGGTCACAAATTCCCTGATGGCCGGATTTCAGGCCTTTGGATAGAGCGCATAAAGCGCGCGCGCCCGCGTGGACAGGTCACGCGCCATGCCGGGGGCGGTAAAGCCTGATCCCACAATCAGACTGCCGACCTTTTCCGCCTGTGCCAGACCGACTTCGAACACGATCCCGCCACCGGTGACCAGCAGCTCCGGCAAAGCCGGAATCAGCGTGCGATAGGCGTCCAGCCCGTCACTGCCCCCCATCCAGCGCCAGATGCGGTTCTGCGCGTACTTCGGGTTGCAGCAGGGCCATATCGCGGGTTGGAATATAGGGCGGGTTGGATACGATCAGATGAAACGGACCATCAAGTGCTGCGGTCCATTGCGGCCTGGTCCAGTCACCAGCCACAAACTGGGCACGACCAGCCAGCCGCAACCGTTCGGCATTGCGCTGGGCCACCTGTAATGCCGCCTCGCTTTTGTCAAAACCGATGCCGGTCGCATAGGGCAGTTCAGTCAGCAATGCCAGCAACAGGGCGCCTGTGCCGGTGCCAAGGTCCAGAATCCTTGCCGGTGCCCCGCGATCCGGCAACAGCCGCAAGGCGGCATCAACCACGGTTTCGCTGTCAGCACGCGGGTCCAGCGTATCCGGGGTGACTTCCAGATCCAGACTCCAGAATTCCCGGTGACCGATCAGATGGGATATGGGCCGTCTTTGGGCGCGTTCGGCGACCAGCCGTTCAAACGCATCGATCAGCGCACCTTCTATCACCAGATGCCCATCGCGCAGGATGTTTTCACGGGGCACATCCAGAACATGGGCCAATAAAATCTGGGCATCCAGACGCGCGGAATCGATGCCGATGGCTCTGAGCCGTTCGGTTGTCTCGTGCACCAGTGTCTGGATGGTGCGGCTCATGGCTTTATCAACACGCTAGGCTGCCTCTTGATCCAGTTCGGCCAGACGGCTTGCCTGATCTTCAGTGATCAGGGCGTCTACCAGCTCATCCAACTCGCCCAGCATGACCCGGTCAAGTTTATAAAGTGTCAAATTGATCCGATGATCGGTCACCCGGCCCTG
>CAISDR010000433.1 GCA_903884125.1 uncultured bacterium | reverse complement strand
GGCACCGGCTTTGGCGGCAGCCAAAGCAAAACCACCCGTATGGGCGTAATAGTCCAATACCCGCGCCCCTTGCGAAAGGCTGGTAATGCGGGCGCAGTTGGCGCGGTGGTCATAGAACCAGCCGGTTTTCTGGCCATTTAGCGGATCGGCCAGATAAGTCACGCCATTTTCAATTATTTCCACAGGACCGTCCAACTGACCGAATACCACTCGGCGCTCATCGCCAAGACCTTCAAGACTTCGGGCCGGGCTGTCATTGCGGATGACGATAATTTTCGGATTCAGCACCTGCCTGACGGCGGCGACCAGCTGGTTTTCGAGCAAGGACATGCCAGCGGCATTACATTCGATCACCACCACATCGCCATGACGGTCGATGATCAGGCCGGGCAGGCGGTCAGCCTCGGCATGGACAATGCGGGCATACTGTTCCATGCCGAGTTTGCGGCGAATGTCCAGGGCTTGAGAGATTCGTTCGGCCAGAAATTCCTGATTGATAACCCGCGCCACATTGCGCGACAGGATACGGCCAGCGATCAGGTTATGGGGATTGAAGAACCCCTGTGCGATCGGACGTCCGGTAGGGTCGCGGAACAAAACCAAACTGCCGGCAGGCAATGCCTTTGCATGCGGGTTCATCTGGATCTCGTTGGAATAAATCCATGGATAGCCGCTTTGCGCACGTTTGTCGCGATGGGCCAAAAGAGTGATATCGGGTCGGTTTTTCGTGTCGGTCATGCCGCAGGCTTATACACGGCCCACAAAGGTAATGCGTAGGACTATTTCTCCGGCGAATGCTGGCTTTCGGTCTTACCATCGTCAGATGCACCATTGCCATGGCGGGCAAGCCGCATCACATAGCTTGGATTAACAGTCAGTGGAACAATACCAAGGCGTTGATTAAGCGGCAGATTTGCTGCCGCAGTGGCCAGAATAGGATCTGCCAAATTCTCAAAGTCATGTACCTTGGCCTGAAAATTCCGAGTTGCCTGGGCAAATATCACCAGATCAAATGGATCGGCGGTCAGGGCCGTTGCGACCTCCTTGCGCCCGTCTCGCAGTTCTTTAAACGCCGCTTCCAGTTCACCATGGCTTAAAGCAGCGGCTTCGGCCACCGCCGATTCAATCATTTTGCGATCAAACGAGTGTCCAATTCCGCCGTCCCGTTGCCGCTGGGAGTCCGGTAGGGGCATCATCATGCTGACCAAAGGATGATGATGGCCCACAAAAAAAGGTATGGCCAGTACACCCACGAAAAAAAGGTTGAAGGCCAGAGACACAAGCAAGCCCATGCCCAAACGGCTTTTCAGCGGCGAAAGAGGCATATTTATTCCACACCTTCGATGATCGTATCGTCCAGCGAGGCAATCACCTGATCAACTGATGCGGATGAATTGGATTTTGCAATCGCCTGGGCATCCAGCAGGGCAGTCCCGGCAACCATACCCATGATGGCGGACACTGCCATAACGCCGATCGGTTGCCAGATGGCCTGACCTGTTCGTGCATTGGAGAAACCAAAAAACTGGGCCCAGCGTGCGCCAACAGATTGGCGCTGCGCCATTACTTCGTTCATGATACGCCCTTTCAAGGCGCCAATTGAATGGGCCGGTGCAGACTGGTTCAGCAGATGATCCAGGGACAATGCATCAGCCATTGCCGCCGACACGGCGGCCGACTGCCAGGACAGTGCCAAAAGGTCATCACGCTCCTCACCTGGCCAGCATTCGGGCGCCCCACCATAGGCGTTGATTATGGCCAACGCGCGGCTTTCCGACATCGGGGATTGATTTGACTGGTTCATTTTGACTTCACCCCGTCTAAAAGGTCAGCGATTTCCCGTGCAAGATATTCCCTGAGCTTTCGGCGGCCACGGGATAACAGGGATTCCAATGCTTCGACACTGATCCCCATGACCTTGGCCGCCTCAATATTGCCCAAGCCATTGGTATGGCACAAGGAGATTGCAGCTTTCTGATTGGGCGGCAGCAGATTTATCGCGCTGTTTACCCGTTCGCTTCGTTGGTTTTCAAAAATTAAACTGTCGGCAGCGGGTGACGGGTCTTCCGGATCGGCAATC
>CAISDR010000432.1 GCA_903884125.1 uncultured bacterium | reverse complement strand
CCTCCTTGCGCGATGATCATTCCATGAGCACGAACACTTCTCTCCTCTCTCTGTTCGCCCTTGGGATGATCATCGCGTCTGCGGCCAACGCCGCACCGGCGATCCGGGAATCCGTGATCGTTATGGGCGAGATGGTGACGTTGGGCGATCTGGTTACCGATGCGGGTCCTGATGCAGGCACGGTAGTGGCTGTGGCCCCTGCCCCGGGCGAGACGCTGGCATTTTCTGCCGCCGATGTCGCAACACTGGCGCGGGCCCATGGGGTGCAATTGCCGGATCAGATCGGCCCATCCAAAATCGTGGTCGAACGCGCGTCGAAATCGATCGGCACAAAGGATTTTTCCGACGCCATATCCAAGGAACTGATTCGTCGCGGCATGGCTGGCCCCTTGTCGGTGGATATGGGTGGACGCCGCATCGACATCAAGGTGCCGGTCCAAAGCCCGGTCGATATCGAAATCATCAGCATGGATGTGGATGCACCAACGGGACGGTTCTGGGCCAATGTGCGCGCACCGGCAAACGATCCGCGCGCTGAACGCATGCAACTGATCGGTCGCGCTGAACGGATTGCCCAGGTTCCGGTTTTGAAAGGTCAATTGAATCAGGGCAGTGTTATTGGTGCCAACGATCTTGAAATAAAGGCCGTACCGTTATCGCGACTGCCCGGTAATGTCGTGACCGAAGCCGCATCTTTGATCGGTCAGTCTCTGCGCAGGCCCATGGCGGGCGGCACAACAATATCAGCCAATGATGTCGAACGTCCTTCAGCTGTCCAGCGCGGCGCATTGGTCACAATGGTTTTCAACAAGCCTGGTATCACCCTGACCACCACTGGTCGTGCCGTTGATGGTGGTGCGCTTGGCGATGTGATCCATGTTCAGAATTCGAAATCCAACCGAACAGTCGAAGCAACCATCACCGGCATAAACGAAGTGCGGATATCAACCCATGCCGATATCGCCAATGTTGCGGCCATTCGATGAACCCGCGTTTCCCAAGTTTACGCAATCCCAGCGGAGAGCAGTCATGAGCCCGACTATTTCAACCTTCAGCCTCAGCGCGTCACAGACAATCTGGTTACGCCGCTATCTCTATCTGATTTTGCTGATCGGGCTGGCAAGTCTGCTTTCAGGTTGCGGCACCACAGACAAAATCAGTGAGATCGGCAAGGCACCGGATCTAACCCCCATGGGCGTGACACCAAAGCGCCTGCCCCAGCAGGTGGCGCTACCGATGCCAGCGCCTGAACCCGAACACCGGATTTCAAACAGCCTTTGGCGCACCGGCTCGCGCGCGTTCTTCAAAGATCAACGCGCAAATCGTGTGGGCGATATTCTGACAGTTGCCATCAACATCACCGATCAGGCGCAGCTGGCCAATGAAACCGTCCGCAAGCGTGTGTCCAGCGAAGCAGCTGGCCTGCCTAATTTTCTTGGTTATGAAAATGTCATCAAACACATTGCGCCATCGGTTGATCCAACAAATCTGATCAATGCCAATTCCACCACCAGCACGGATGGAACCGGCACAGTGAAGCGTCAGGAAAGCATTACGATGACTGTTGCCGCCATCGTCACCCAGGTACTGCCTAACGGCAATCTGGTGATCGAGGGCCATCAGGAGGTTCGCGTGAATTTTGAAGTACGCGATCTATATATTGGTGGTGTGGTCAACCCGGCGGATATTTCGAATACCAACCAAATCAGCCACACCCAGATCGCAGAAGCACGCCTGTCTTATGGTGGACGCGGCCAGTTGACCGATGTCCAGCAGCCGGGCTACGGCCAGCAATTCTGGGATATGGTGTTCCCGTTCTAACCACACCAGACGTAGAAAAGGGGGCCAATCCGGCCCCCTTTTTTATTAGCTAAAACACCAGTTCCATAAACAGGCTCAGCGGATCAGCCTGATAGTCGCCAAAGGGTGGCACATCTTTAAATCCCAAAGATCGATAAAGGCTGATCGCTTCGGACTGGCGAATGCCAACTTCCAAGCGCAAGCGGCGCAATCCGCGCTTTATGGCATTATCCATCAGCAGCGTCATAATCTGACGGCCTACCCCTTTGCCGCGCGCTGCATCCGTCACATATAATCTTTTAACCTCGCCATAATTTGGTGTGCGGTCGTGAAAGTCGACTATGGCGGCACAGCCCAGCAAAACGCCGCTGCTTCGCATCACGACAAAATCTGCACCGGCATCCACAAGTTCCCGAGCTGTGACCAGATGATTGCTGTCGGCCGGATACAGCGCTTCGTAAAACTGATCACCGGTTTTAAACAACGCCTGTACATCTGGCTGCAATGGTGATTCCGCGCGCAGGCTTATTTCATCTCGGTCCATGCAACACCCATCTGATCAAGTGTGGTGATCATTGCCAATGGCGGGTCCGCCTGCACAATGACCGGTTCCCGGTTGGGATAAAGCGGAATTACGACGCTGCGGGCATGAAGCATCAATTTTGGCGGCCCGCCCAGATCAACTTTATCCTGCGGCAGACCATAGATCGGATCACCCACAATTGGACAACCAAGATGCGCCAGATGAACCCTTATCTGATGGGTACGGCCAGTCTCCGGCATCAGTTCCACAAACGACATGCCCTGTGCGCGATGCAAAACCCGATAATGAGTAATCGCACTTTGCCCCTCGGCATCCACTTTCATCCACCAGCCGCGAATTTCAGATCTCTTGGACAGAGCCGCATCGACAACGCCGTCATCTTCCTGCGGGCCACCATGGGTAATTGCCCAATAGGTCTTTTTCACCCGTCCATTAGAAAACAGCGCGCCCAGTCTGCGCAAAGCTTTGGGATGACGCCCTAAAACCAGACAGCCGCTGGTATCGCGGTCCAGCCGATGCGCCAAAGCGGGCGGTTTGGGCAGGCCAAAGCGCAATCCCTGAAACAGGTCTTCCATATTAAGGCCACCCTTGGGGCCTTTATGCACGGGGATGCCCGCTGGCTTATCAATCACCAGCATCATACCGTCGCGATAGAGCAGTCGGTTGACCAGCCCTTCGACGGAGAGGCTAGTCGTCGCGATAGACTTTCTCGCGGCGCTCGTGCCGTTCCTGCGCCTCAACACTCAAGGTCGCAATCGGTCGGGCATCCAGGCGGCGCAGAGAAATAGGCTCGCCCGTTTCCTCGCAATAGCCATAAGTGCCTTCTTCGATCCGGCGCAGGGCGGCATCAATCTTGGCAATCAGCTTGCGCTGGCGATCACGGGTGCGCAGCTCCAGCGAACGCTCTGTTTCCGACGACGCACGGTCGGCCAGATCGGGATGCTGAACCGTATCTTCCTGAAGGTTGGCCAGGGTTTCGCGGCCTTCCTCAAGGATGTCGTCTTTCCATTGCAACAGCTTCAGGCGGAAATACTCGCGCTGAGTCTCGCTCATGAACTCTTCGTTCTCAGATGGGCGATAACCAGGAACCAAACGAATTGCCATTCAATTCCCCCAAACCATGGACGTGAGGTGCAAATTTTCGCCCGTATACACACAACGGGGCCAGGCTTCAATGACCATCACAAAAAGCAGACCCAAAAATTGAACCTGATTTGGGTAAAATCGCCAAATTGCTGGTCTTAGGCGGGGAAAATGCCCAGTTTGGCCAACTCGACCTGGGCACGCAGATCGATCTCGTCCAGGACCGCCGAAAGGCCGGGGTCATCAACCTCTTCGCGGGATGCCTGAACGATTCGTTTGAGTTTATCGACACTGACCGGGGTCACCTCGCCCTCAAGCAGGCCAACCCGTACGTCACCCATAAGGTCCAATAGCTGGTTTCCCCGCTTAATGCCACGCTTGCGCCGGTCGGTAGCACTTGGCACGGTCTGCAATGCCAGAAGGGCGTCAACTGATCCCACACCATGGGCTGGCATGGCGGCCCTAGGGGCTGTAGGACCTGCGCCCATATCGACACGAAAGCCTGCAGCAGCCTGCACGGGCTTACTCTTGCCGGAGCTGGAATCGATCTTGCCGGGGCCGGTAACTTTCATCAATTCTTCCAACAAAGTTTCACTAACGGCACCACCTTAAACCGATGGAATTAACAAAGCTTAAAGCGAATCAGCCCGCCAGAGCAATGAATTCCGGGTGTCGGCATCAACCCGGCAAATCCTGCCTGCCAGACATTATTTTCCCCACGCACCGTATTGTCCCAACCGGTTAAGCATTTCGCAAGATTGTGCATTTACAACGGTTTCCAGGCGGGGGCTTGCCCAATCCACATTGGCATGAAACTCGCTTGACCATTGATTGCCGACTGTTCGGCCAGATTGTCGAGACTGCCATGACATATGTAATGTCGCCCTGCCAACAGGCTCCAAAGCCACCTTCGCGGAAAATCCGGCTCCTCAAGGGCTGGGCCATCTTTATGGCCGGATTATCCATGGCTTTTGCCCCTGTGGGTGCCTCGGCTGAATCGAGGATCAAGGATCTGGCTAAATTCGAAGGCGTCCGGGATAACCAGCTGATCGGTTATGGACTGGTAACCGGCCTCAACAAAACCGGGGATACGGTCCGAAATTCGCCTTTTACCGGTCAGGCATTGACCGCAATGCTCGAGCGGTTGGGTACCAATATTCGGGGCGCGAACCTGAACCCGGCCAACGTTGCCGCCGTCATGGTGACGGCAAATCTACCGCCCTTTGCCACATCAGGATCGCGCATCGACGTGACCGTATCTGCATTAGGCGATGCGACCGATCTTAACGGTGGCACACTGGTCGTCACCTCGCTTTTGGCCGCAGATGGCGAAGTCTATGCTGTGGCTCAGGGACCATTATCGGTAGGTGGCTTTACAGCCCAGGGGGCGGCAGCCAGCGTCACCAAGAATGTACCCACTACAGCACGCATTCCAAATGGGGCCATTATCGAGCGAGAAATTCCATTTTCATTCGATGGCCAAAGTTCAATCCGCATTTCATTGTTCAATCCTGATCTGACCACCGCGCGACGTGTTGCCAATGCTGTCAACGGT